>NZ_CP075715.1:3386025-3663525 GCF_024584805.1 Streptomyces sp. FIT100
GACGACGATGTACGCCATGGTCTTCGGGCGGGGTGCGACGACCGTGTCGAAGCCGGAGCGCACCAGCTGCCAGCGGTGCTTGGCCGCCACGTCGGCGGCCCAGGCGATTCCGGTGCCGCGCTCGAACCAGCCCTTCCTGTCCTTGTGCCGCCAGCTCTCCAGCCACCACAGGCCGAGGCCGATGCGGAGGACGGCGAGCCATTCGGCACCGGTGAGCCAGAGGGTCTGCATTCCGGGGCTCCTCCCTCCCGACAACTGATCTGACGGTACGTCAGTTCACCGGACGGGCGTCCCGAGCGCAAGAGTCCGGCGGCCGTGACCGATTCGCAATGGTTCGCCGTTACGCTGTGCGCCCATGCCCGATCACAGAGCCATGGATCTCACCGACGACCGCCCCGTCTACGTCATCGGCGGCGGCCCCGGCGGCCTCGCCGCTGCCGCCGCGCTGCGCGAGAGGGGCGTACGAGCCGTCGTCCTGGAGAAGTCGGAATCGGTGGGGGCCTCCTGGCGCGGGCACTACGACCGGCTGCATCTGCACACCACGCGGCGGCTGTCGGGCCTCCCCGGCCTGCCCATGCCGCGGAGGTTCGGGCGGTGGGTCGCGCGGGACGATGTGATCCGCTACCTGGAGAAGTACGCGGAGTTCCACGAGCTGGAGCTGGTGACCGGCGTCGAGGTCACCCGGATCGAGCCCGCGGGCGACGACTGGCTCCTGCACGCCTCCGGCGGCCGGCGGCTGACCGGCCGCGCGGTCGTCGTGGCCACCGGGCACAACCACACCCCGCGGCTGCCCGACTGGCCCGGTCGGGACACGTACGCGGGCGAGCTGCTGCACGCCTCCGCCTACCGCAACGCCGCCCCGTACGCGGGCAAGGACGTCCTCGTGGTCGGCGTCGGCAACACGGGTGCCGAGATAGCCGTCGACCTCGTGGAGGGCGGTGCGGAGCGGGTGCGGCTGGCCGTCAGGACCATGCCGCACATCGTCCGCCGGTCCACGGCCGGCTGGCCCGCCCAGCGCACGGGGATCCTCGTGCGCCGTCTGCCGGTCCGGCTGGTGGACCGGGCCGGAGACCTGGTCGGCCGGATCTCCGTGCCCGACCTGTCCGCCCAGGGGCTCCCCCGCCCGGACACGGGCCTCTACTCCCGGGTCCGGCAGGGCGCCATCCCGGTCCAGGACGTCGGCCTGATCGAGGCGGTCCGCTCCGGGCGGGTCGAAGTGGTCGCGGCGGTCGAGTCGTTCGACGACTCCAAGGTCGTCCTGGCGGACGGCTCCCACCTCACCCCCGACGCGGTCGTCGCCGCCACCGGCTACAGCCGCGCCCTGGAGCCCCTCGTCGGCCACCTCGGCGTCCTGGACGACCGCGGCCGCCCGGTGGTGCACGGCGGCCGCGCCCCCCGCCAGGCGCCGGGGCTGTACTTCACGGGGTTCACCAACCCGATCAGCGGGATGTTCCGCGAAATGGCCCTGGACGCCCGGAAGATCGCGAAGACGCTGGCCCGCTGAGCCCTGGCCCCACGGTTACGCGGTTACGCGGTTACGCGTTACGCGGCCGACACCGCCGTGTCGGCGGTCCGCACCGGCACCCGGGGCCTCCGGCGGTCGACATCGACGTCGACCGCCGGAGGCGCCGGCGCGGCCGTCAGCCGGTCGGGTTCAGCACGAGCTTCGCCGTGTTGTTCCTGGCGTTCGGGTCGAACGCCAGCGGCTGGGTGGCGCCGTACGGGTGCATGAGGGTGATCTTTCCGGATGCGCGGGGGACGACGGTGTCGATCCGCAGCTGGAACGGGAAGGTGACGGTCTGCTTCTCGGCCACCCACAGCGGCAGTTCGCACCGGTAGCGCGGGGCCCCGGTGGGCTCCTCGACCCAGTCGCCGTCCAGGGTCCGAGGTGCGCAGTTCCCGGGCACGGCGGTGACCGTGGCGCCTTCGGGGACGATCAGGTCGACCGCGGCGACCGGGTCGCCGGAGCCCAGGTTCGCGACCCACGCCGGGCCCTTGTTGCGGAAGGTCAGCCCGGCCTGCACGGTCTCGCCGGCGGCACCGGTCACCTTCGCGCCGCGGATCGCGAAGTCGGCGGTGTTCACGGCCTTGACCGCGGCGACGCCGCCGTTGTCCTCGGGCGCCAGGTCCTCGGCACCGTCGCCCGCCGCGACCCCCATGTCGATGCGCTCGTCCAGGGCGTACGGGGCGACCGTGGCCGTCAGCGGCGCCGGGAGGGTGAAGCCGGCGCCCGGTTCGACGACGTCGTCGAAGGCGCAGTCCACCCTGGTGACGGGCTTGATCGCGCCCTCGCCGAGCGGTGTGGCGGTGCACTCGGGCGCGACGCCGCCCACGTCCAGGCCGCGGGTGACGTACAGGGTGACCCGGACGCCGTTCGCCGGCTCGTTGCCGTTGTTGACCACGGAGAACGGCACGGGCACGGTGCTGCCCGGCGCGACGCCCTCCACCGGAGCCGGCCGGTCCAGCACGAGGTCGGGGCCCGAGCCGATCCTGACGGTGGTCTCGTATCCCTCGGGCGCCGTGAGCACACCGCCCGCCATCGTCGTCGTGGCCTTCGCCCGGTAGGTGATCCGGCCGCTCGCACCGGCCTCCGCCTCCGCTGCGGCCCGCACCTGAACCGGCACCGAGCCGCCGGAGCCCTCCGCCGGGACCTCGGGGACCGTGCAGACCGCGGTCGTGCCCGCCGGCGCGCAGTTCTCGGGCCAGATGACGTCGGCGACGCCGGCCAGGCCCGAGACGTCGACGGTCAGCAGGCCGTCGGTCACCCGGTAGTCGGGGTTGTCGTGGGACAGGCCCAGGTCGAGGGTGACGGCCCGGGCCTGCTCACCGTTGCCGGCGGCCTTGGGCAGCATGACCTCGTACGGCGACCTGATCCACAACTGGTCGCCGGCGGCGAGGGCCGGGATGGCCATCGCGACCGTGGCGATTCCCGCTGCGACGGCGCAGGCGACGACGCGGGCGGGCCGGCCGACGGAAGGCTTTCTCATGTTCTCCTCTGTTCCTCGGGGAGGGACGGCGGTGCGCTGGGGAGACTCCCGAGTGCGGATGAAGGTTGCCCCGGTGCGGAACGGGAGAGCAGGAGGAGAGGAGCAGGGAGCGGCGGGACAAGACGGCAGCCGTGCGGCGCGCGGCGGACCGGGACATCTCCCCCGTACGAAGAGTTCCTGACTGGTCGTCAGTTCGCTAATCTGACTGTGCGTCAGTTATCACCGGCCGACGAGCAAGGAGCGGGCGAAGCGATGCTTGGATCGACCCACGGCACCCTCACCACCGATCTCCGCGCCCGAGTCGTGGCCTGCGGAGAACAGCCCGGACCCACCGTCCACGGCATGGCCGCGAGCGAGGGGGACCTGGATGTCAGCGGCCGGCCGCTGCACGCGCCCGTCCCCGACCTCGACCGGTTCTTCCGGCCCGAGTCGGTCGCCATAGTCGGCGCCTCCGACGCCGACGGCCGGCCCAACACCGGCATCACCCGGCAGCTGATCGCCTGGGCCGAGCGGGTCGGGGCGCGACTCCACCCCGTCCATCCCAGCCGGACGGCCGTCTTCGGGCTGCCGTGCGTCCCCTCCGTCGCCGATCTGCCCGAGCCCGTCGATCTGGCCGTGCTGCTCGTCGGCGACCCGCTGCCCGTGGTCGAGGAACTCGCCCAGGCCAAGGTGAAGTTCGCCGTGGCCTTCGCGTCCGGGTTCGCCGAGACCGGCGCCGCGGGCGCGGCCGCGCAGCGGCGGCTCGCCGCCGCCGTCGAGCGGTCGGGGCTGCGGCTGCTCGGGCCGAACACCAACCTCAACGCCTTCGAGCGGTTCCGCGAGGACCTCGAAGGCCCCGCCATCGCGCTCATCACCCAGTCCGGCCACCAGGGCCGCCCCGTCTTCACCTTGCAGGAGCTGGGCGTACGGCTCTCCCACTGGGCACCCACCGGCAACGAGGCCGACCTGGAGACCGCCGACTTCATCTCGTACTTCGCGGGACGGCCCGAGGTCGGCGCGATCGCCTGCTACGTGGAGGGGCTCAAGGACGGCCGCTCCTTCCTGCTCGCCGCCGACCGCGCCGCCCGGGCCGGTGTACCGGTCGTGGCCGTCAAGGTCGGCAGGACCGAGACCGGGGCGCGCACGGCCGCCTCGCACACCGGCAAGCTGACCGGCGCCGACCAGGTGGTGGACGCGGCGATGCGGCAGTACGGCGTGATCCGCGTCGACGGACTCGACGAACTCCAGGACACCGCCGCCCTGCTGGCGCGGGCGCGCAAGCCGCGGGCGGACGGCGTCGTCGTCTACTCGATCTCGGGCGGCACGGGCGCGCACTTCGCGGATCTGGCGACCGCGGCCGGGCTGCGGCTGCCGCCGCTCTCCGAGGCCAAGCGGACCGAACTGCACCAGTGGATACCGGAGTACCTGAACGTCGCCAACCCCGTCGACAACGGCGGCCACCCCGTCGGCGACTGGCGCGGCCGCAAGATCATCGACGCGATCCTCGCCGACCCCGGAGTCGGCGTGCTGATCTGCCCGATCACCGGCCCCTTCCCGCCGATGAGCGACAAGCTCGCCCAGGACCTCGTGGACGCGGCGGAGGAGACGGACAAGCTGGTGTGCGTGGTCTGGGGCTCGCCCGTCGGTACGGAGGAGGCGTACCGCACGACGCTGCTCGGCTCCTCGCGGGTCGCGACCTTCCGTACATTCGGCAACTGCATCACCGCGGTCAGGGCCTATCTCGACCACCACCGCTTCACCACCGGCTACCGCTCGCCCTTCGACGAGGCGCCGCGCACCCTCTCCCCCTCCTTCCGCAAGGCGCAGGCCCTGCTCCGCCCGGGCCACCGGCTCAGCGAGCACTCCGCGAAGCAGCTGCTGCGGGCGTACGGCATCCGCGTGCCGCGCGAGCAGCTGGTGACCAGCGCGGCGGCCGCGGTGCGGGCGGCGGGCCTCGTCGGCTACCCGGTGGTGATGAAGGCGTCCGCGCCCCAGCTCGCGCACAAGACCGAGCTGGGCCTCGTGAAGATCGGCCTGACCTCGGCCAGCCAGGTGCGCGACGCCTATCGCGAGCTCACCGACATCGCCCGCTACGAGAACGCCGACCTCGACGGCATCCTCGTCTGCCAGATGGTCGAGCGGGGCGTCGAGATGGTCGTCGGGGTCACCCAGGACGAGCTCTTCGGCCCGACGGTGACGGTGGGCCTCGGCGGTGTGCTGGTGGAGGTGCTCCAGGACGCGGCGGTGCGCGTCCCGCCGTTCGGCGAGGACCAGGCCCGCTCGATGCTCGCCGAACTGCGCGGGCGGGCCCTGCTGGACGGGGTCAGGGGCGGGCCGCCGGTGGACGTGGACGCGCTCGTCGAGGTCGTGCTGCGGGTGCAGCGGATGGCCCTCGAACTCGGCGGGGACCTCTCCGAACTGGACATCAACCCGCTGATGGTGCTGCCGCGCGGGCAGGGCGCGGTGGCGCTGGACGCGCTGGCGGTGTGCCGATGACGACGGGCGCAGGCGGGGACCCCGTACTGCACCGCACCGAGAACGGCGTCTCGTGGATCACCCTCGACCGGCCCGAGGCCATGAACGCCGTCACCTGGGACCAGCGGGAGCACATCATCGCGCTGCTCGCGGACGCCTCCGCCGACCCGGACGTACGGGCCGTCGTGATCACCGCCACGGGCAAGGGCTTCTGCGCGGGCGCGGACCTGCGCGGGGCCCCCACCGCGGGGGAGCGCGTACCCGGCGACGTGGCCCGTACGATCCGGCTCGGCGCCCAGCGTTTCATCGCGGCGGTCCTGGACTGCGAGAAGCCGGTGCTCGCTGCGGTCAACGGGACGGCCGCCGGCATCGGCGCGCATCTCGCGTTCGCGTGCGACCTCGTCCTGGCCGCCGAATCCGCCCGTTTCATCGAGGTGTTCGTCCGCCGCGGCCTCGTCCCCGACGGCGGCGGCGCCTACCTCCTGCCCCGCCTCATCGGCCCGCAGCGCGCGAAGGAGCTGATGTTCTTCGGCGACGCGCTGCCGGCCGCGGACGCCGAGCGGCTCGGACTGGTCAACCGGGTCGTCCCCGCGGAGGACCTGGAGAAGACGGCCCGCGAGTGGGCCGAACGCCTCGCGGCGGGCCCGACCCGGGCCATCGCCCTCACCAAGCAGCTGGTGAACGCCTCGCTGGACACGGACCGTTCGACGGCGTTCGCGGCCGAGGCGGCGGCGCAGGAGATCAACATGACGACGCGGGACGCGAACGAGGGGGTGGCGAGCTTCGTGGAGCGGCGGACGCCGGAGTACCGGGGGCGCTGAGCACCGCCCCCGGGGCAGGGCAGGGCGGTCTGCCCCACCCTGCCCCGGGTCCGTACGCCCAGCGTCAGGACAGGCTGCTGTACGCGCCCCAGCCGGTGCCGAGCTTCACGGGGCCGGGCTTGTACCCGCCCTTGCCGTTGCCCTCGTACCGGTACAGGTCGCCCGTGGTGGTGCGGGAGACCAGGTCGTCGACGCCGTCCTCGCCGAGGTCGCCGATGCCGACGGTGGTGTTGTGGCCGCCCCAGCCGGAGCCGATCTTGACGCCCGAGCCGATGGCGTCCTTGCCGTTGCCGTAGTACCGCCACAGGTTTCCCGAGGCGTCCTTGCCGAGGACGTCCCCGTGGCCGTCGGCGTTCAGGTCGCCGGCGCCGACGGGCGTCACCGCCTTCCAGCCGGTACCGATCTTGCGGACCAGCTTCACGCCGCCTGTGCCGTTCGCCGCGTACAGGTACAGGTCGCCCGTGGTGGTGCGGGCGACGAGGTCCGGCAGCCCGTCGCCGGTCATGTCGCCGGAGGAGACGAACGTGTCGAAGCCGCCCCAGCCATGGCCGATCTTCAGCGACGCGGACTGCGGCGTGACCACGGTGCCGCGCCCGGGGCTGTACCGGTACAGGCCGCCCGCGGCGTCCCGCACCAGGACGTCGTTGCCGCCGTCCGCGTTCAGGTCGCCGAACGGGACGAGGACGGACGTGGTGGGCCAGGCGCCGCCGCTCGTCTTCGCCGCGACCGTGTGCTCCGCGTTGCCCTGGTGGACGACGAGCTCGCCCGCCGGCGTACGGCTGAACAGGTCGACGTGGCCGTCGTTCCCGACATGGTCGCGGCGCACGAGCTCCGGCTCCGGCTCCTGCGGAGCGGTCAGGCCGGTGCCCGCGGTCCACAGCTGGTAGCCCTCGGCCCATACGGCGGTGGCGTTGCCGTCCGGGCCGACGGCGACGCCGCCCTCGGCGTAGGCGGACGGGGCCGTGGCGAGCGTCGTGGGGCTGCGCCAGCCGCCGTCGACGCGGGCGGCGGTGACGAAGACCCGCCGGTCGTCGTCGCCCGCGTTCTGTGCCCAGCCCACCTGGACGGTGCCGTCGTAGCCGATGTCCGCGTCGAACTGCTCGGGGACATAGGCGGTCGACAGCGTCTTCGGCTCGGACCAGGTGTCGGTGGTGTAGGCGCGGGTCGAGGCCCGCACGCCGTAGCCGGATCCGTCCTCGAAGTCGAGCCAGACCAGGGTCACGTCGCCGTTCGGACCGATCAGCGGGTCCGACGTCTGGAAGCCCTGGTCATGGGTGGCCACGGCCTCCGCCAGGAACCAGCCGGGCTGCTCCCCGTCGGACTTGCGGCGCGCCGAGACGAGTACGGTGCCCTCGCCCGACTCGGTCGGGGACTGCTGCCAGACCACGACGAACATGCCGTCGTCGCCGACCGCCAGCCTGGGCGATCCGGACCACTGGGCCGGGTCGCCGATCGGCGCCGGCGCGCTCCACGCCGCCGAACCGGTCTTCCTCACGATGCTCTTGGCCGTCCGGCCGTCGGCCCGGTTCTCGGTCCAGGCGAGGGATACGGCGCCGGTCCGCGCGACCGCGATCTGCGGCGCCGCGGCGGACGTACCCGCCTCGGTGAGGACCACCCTCACCGGCGCGGACCAGTCGGCTCCGGCGGCGGTGCGCTCGGCGACGTAGATCTCCGACTGCTGGCCCGCGCTCTTGCGCCACGTGAGGGCGGCGCGCCCGTTCGGGCTCACGAACAGCTTCAGGTCCAGGAGCGCGGTGGACGCCGAGGCGAGGCTCACCGGCGTGCCCCACTGGGTCGCGCCGGGTGCCAGCACCGACACCCGCAGGACCGAGCCGCCGGACGCCGGCTTCTCGATCCAGGACGCGGTCACCGACCCGTCCTCCGACGGGCCGAGCTGAGCGGTCCGCTCCGCATTGGCGGACAGTCGCTGCGGGGTCCCCCACACCGCGCTCCTGGCCGGGCGCACGGCGGCCCACACCTCGGTCTGCGTGTGATCTTCGTCGGGCGTCCAGTACCAGAGCGCGACCGCGTCACCGTGGACGGTCGACCGGACGTCGGCGACATTGACGAGCTGGTGGTCGAGCGTGAGCGCGGTGGGTGTGCTCCACGGCCCGGCCTCGGCCGCGGCGGCGGCCGGCGCCGCCGCGAGGACGGCGACAGCCGCCGTGCCGGTACCGACGCCCCCCAGCGCCAGCGCCGGCACCAGTGCGGCCGTGATGAATCTGTGCTTCTTGTGCAAAGCGGGTTCCTCCCCCTCAAGCAGGTTGGCCGTGACCTTAACAACGGGCTACGACAGCGCCACGGGGACCCTCCCTCACACACAGCGTGGCCTCGTCCGTGCGACGTGGCCCTTGCGCGCCATATGCCCTCCCCTCCCCCCTTCTCATCTGACGAACCGTCAGCTTCAATGGAGGGGTGATGGGACACGCAGGGATGGCGGCCACCGCCGTCCGCTACCTCAGGTCGGTCGGCGCCGCCGCGTCCGCGGAGCCCTTCGACGCCCTTCCCCGCCCGGACCTCCGGGCCGTCGGGGACGACGAGCGGATGCCCGTCGACCCCGCCGAATTCCGCCGGGTGCTCGGCCATTTCGCCAGCGGGGTCACGGTGATCACGTCGTACGACGAGGAAGGGCCGGCCGGCTTCGCCTGCCAGTCCTTCGCCTCGCTCTCCCTCGACCCTCCCCTGGTCGCCTTCATGGTCGGGCGTACGTCGACGACCTGGCCGCGCATCGCGCGCGCCGGTGTCTTCTGCGTCAATGTCCTGGGCGCGGACCAGGGGGCGCTGTGCCGAGCCTTCGCGGTGAGCGGCGCGGACAAGTTCGCGGGCGTCACGCACGAGCCGGCCCCGGTGACAGGGGCGCCGCGGCTCGATTCCGTACCGGCCTGGATCGACTGCACGATCCGGGCCGTGCACACGGGCGGCGACCACCTGATCGTCGTCGGCAGGGTGGAGGCGCTGGGCTCGGAGGGCGAAGGCGATCCGCTGCTGTTCCACCGGGGGCGGTTCGGGCGGTTCACCGCATAGACAGAACGGCAGCGGGCGGGCCGGGCACGCTCAGGCTGCCGCTGCCGCTGCCAACCGCCGCGCGCCGAGCACCGAGCGCCGAGCGCGCCGACCGGGGCGGCGAATACCCTTCCCGCCGGATCGCCCAGTGGACTAAACCAATGTGGAGTGCTGGGCAACCCCGGACCCCCACCTGGCATCTGTCGAAGTGGAGCCGCCCTGCGGCTCCGGCGCGGCTCACCGCCCGTCACTCACACATGCCCCGTCTGGAGAACCTGTTGCCGCACGACCACACACGCATGGCTTCCGGCCGCCGCACGCTTCTGGCCCGTACGTTCGCCATGACGGCGGTCCTCGCGATGACTCAGGCCGCGGGCATGTCCGCGCCGGCCGCGTCCGCCGCCACCAGCGACTCCGACGCTTCACCCCATGGCCCACGGAGCGTTGCCGCCGTCACCTACAACCTGGGTGACCAGGCCTATCGACTGCCAGGCGGGGAGCCCGCCGAACTCGCTGCCACTGTGCACTATCCGAAGGATCTCGGCGCCACGCCGCGGCCACTCGTCGTCGAGCTGCACGGCTGGAATGCGACCTGCGCGGACCGCTCGGCCGCGGCCGCGCTCGACGCCGCTGAAGAAGCCGAGGACGGGGAGGCGGCCGCGGCCGCCTCCCAGAAGCTGTTCAGCTGGCCCTGCGCACCTGGTGTCCAGCCCATCGACAACGCCCGCGGCTACGACTACCTCGGCGAGAAGCTGGCCGGCCACGGATTCATCGTGGTGTCCATCCATGCCAACGGCATCAACGCCTCCTCGGCGCGGGGCGACGAGAACGCCTCCGTCCGTGCCGACCTGATCAACAAGCACCTGGCCCTGTGGCAGCGGCTCAACTCGACGGGCAAGGGCGGGCTCGCCGGTGCGTTCCGCGACGCGGCCACAGGCAAGCCGAAGCGAGTCGATTTCGCGCACCACGTCGATCTGAACAGAGTCGGCACCATGGGCCACTCGCGCGGCGGCGCGGGTGTGACCTGGCACGCGTCCGACCGCCACCGGTCCGGGTGGCCGGCCGGCGTCAAAGTCAGGGCCGCCCTGGCGCTGGCGCCCGCCTACAACGTCATGACCGAGGACATGGCCGCGTACGAGATCAGGAAGACCCCCTTTGCCGCGGTTCTCGGCAGCTGCGACGGCCAGGTCGGCTCGGAGGCCCTCGGGTTCGCCGCCGACGCGGCCGCCAAGAGCAAGAGCGACTTCTACCAGTTCCGGATACACGGAGCGAATCACAACTATTTCAACACGCAGTGGTCGCCGAGCAGCGGACAGGTCGCGGCCCGAGATGACGCCGGCCACGTCGACGGCGATCCCGGCCGGTGCACCGCAGCCGGCGGACCCAGCAGCGACGCCCAACTGACCGAAGCCCGGCAACGCGAGGCCGGGGCCACCTACATCGATGCCTTCTTCCGGCGGTACCTCGCCGACGACCACCACTTCGACCCGGTACTGACCGGCGCGCAACTCCCCTTGTCCCCCGTCACGTCCGTCGATGTGAAGGCCGTTCTGCGGGAACGCCGATAACTCTGGCGCAGTGCGTCCGGGCATCACCGGTGACGCGGTGGTGAGTGGGCGGATCCTCCTCCCCTCAGAGAGAAGGAACCCGGCGCCTCCTGTCAGGCCGCGACAGGGAGCGCCGCCGGCCTTCGCCGGATCACCAGCGCCATCAGCGCCGCCGCCGCGCACAGCGCGCCCGACGCGACCCAGACCACGTCGTACGAGCCGAACACGTCCCGCGCCACACCGCCCGCGAACGCGACCACCGCCGCGCCGACCTGGTGGGACGCCAGGACCCAGCCGAAGACGATCGCCGAGTCGTCGCCGTAGTGCTCGCGGCACAGGGCGATCGTCGGCGGGACCGTGGCCACCCAGTCCAGGCCGTAGAAGACGATGAAGAAGACCATCGGCGGGTGGACGGACGGGCCGAGCAGCATCGGCAGGAAGAGCAGCGAGATCCCGCGCAGCGCGTAGTAGACGGCGAGCAGGCGGCGGGCGTCGAAGCGGTCGGTGAACCAGCCGGAGGCGACGGTTCCGATGACGTCGAAGACGCCGATGACCGCGAGGAGCGAGGCGGCCGCCGTGATGGGCATGCCGTGGTCGTGCGCGGCGGGCACGAAGTGGGTCTGGACGAGGCCGTTCGTCGAAGCGCCGCAGATCGCGAAGGTGCCGGCCAGCAGCCAGAAGGGGCCGGTGCGGGCGGCTGAGAGCAGCACCCCCACGGTCCGGCGGGCGGCTCCCGGCACCGGCGGCGGCTTGGGCACGAACTCCTTCGCGCCGTACGGGGCGAGGCCCACGTCCGCCGGGTGGTCGCGCAGCAGCAGCCACACGAAGGGGACCACGGCGAGCGCGGCGAGGGCGACGGTGACGGCCGCCGGGCGCCAGTGGTGCTCCTGGACGATCCACGACAGCACCGGGAGGAAGACCAGCTGGCCGGAGGCCGCGGCCGCCGTCAGGATTCCGGTGACCAGGCCCCGCCGCCCGGTGAACCAGCGGTTCGTCACCGTCGCCGCGAAGGCCAGCGCCATCGAGCCGGTGCCGAGCCCGACGAGCAGCCCCCAGCACAGCAGCAGTTGCCAGGCGGCCGTCATCCACACCGTCAGCCCGGAGCCGGCCGCGATGATCGTGAGCGCGACGGCGACGACCTTCCGGATGCCGTACTTGTCCATCAGCGCGGCGGCGAACGGCGCGGTGAGCCCGTAGAGCGCCAGGTTGATCGAGACCGCGAGCCCGATCGTGCCGCGCGACCAGCCGAACTCCTGGTGCAGCGGGTCGATCAGCAGCCCCGGCAGGGAGCGGAAGGCGGCCGCGCCGATGATCGTCACGAAGGCGACGGCGAGGACGAACCAGGCGCGGTGGATACGGCCGGGGGTACGGCGCAGGACACGGCGGGGGCTGCGGGGCGCTTCCTGGGCAGCGGCGGCGGGGAGGTCGCTTGTCTGGGTCACGCCCCCAGCATCCGGGCGGCGACGATCACCGGCGAGTGGCCGGAAGGACAGTATTCGATATGATCGGGCCATGGCCGCTGGCTCCCGCACACCGCACCGGGTCGTCGTCCTCGCACTCGACGGCTGCATCCCCTTCGAGCTGGGCATCCCCCATCGGATCTTCGGCGGCGCCACCGACGCGCGGGCCCGGCAGCTGTACGAGGTCGTCACCTGCTCGGTCCGGCCGCCGGGGCCCGTCCGCACCTCGGCCGACTTCGCCGTGCTCGTCGAGAACGGCCCCGAGGCGGCGGCCACCGCCGACACACTGATCGTGCCCGCGGCCTACGAACGCGGGCTCGTCTACAACGAGGGCCGGCTCACCCCCGAACTGACCGCGGTCTTCGCCGGGCTGCGCCCCGGCACCCGGCTCGTCTCCATCTGCACCGGAAGCTACGTGCTGGCCGCGGCGGGCCTCCTCGACGGGCGGCGCGCCACCACGCACTGGTCGGAGGCCGAGCGCTTCCAGCGGATGTTCCCGGACGTCAAGGTCGACGCGGACGTCCTCTTCGTCGACGAGGGCGACGTCCTCACCTCCGCCGGGGTCGCCGCCGGCATCGATCTGTGCCTGCACATCGTGCGCGGCGACCACGGCACGGAGGCCGCCAACGACGTGGCGCGCCGCACGGTCGTGCCGCCGCACCGCGACGGCGGGCAGGCCCAGTACATCCGGCGGCCCGTGCCGGAGCCGCAGCTCGCGACGACGTCGGCCGCGCGGGTGTGGGCGCTGGCGCATCTGCACGCGCCGATCCAGCTGCGCGACCTGGCCGAACAGGAGGCTATGTCCGTACGGACGTTCACGCGCCGCTTCCGCGAGGAGGTCGGGATCAGCCCCGGACAGTGGCTCGCCCAGCAGCGCGTGCAGCGCGCCCGGCAGCTCCTGGAGTCCACGGACCTGTCCATGGACCAGGTGGCACGGGACGCGGGCTTCGGCACGGCGCAGTCGATGCGGCAGCATCTCCAGTCGGCGCTGGGGGTGCCGCCGACGGTGTACCGCCGCGCCTTCCGCACGGACGCGGGGTGACCACGCGGGGCCGGCGGGCCCCGGTGCGCCGCGGCCGCGGCTCGGGGCGCCTGCGGCGGAGCCCCGCGTCAGGGCCGCTGCGCGGAGCCTTTCCCCACCCCGCCCCTTCCCGCAGTGTCGATGTGCGGCTCCGCCGCGTGGGGGCAAGCCCCAGACCCCGTTTGCGGGGGCTCCGCCCCCGAACCCCCGCACCTCAAACGCCGGCGAGGCTGAACAACGGGGCTCCGCCCCGGACCCCGCTCCTCAAACGCCGGAGGGGCTGGGTGTCGAGCCGAAGCCCGTCCGGCGCTTGAGGACGGACACAGACGCTCAGGATGAGACAGGGGGCAGGCTCACTCGCCCTGCCCGCACACCGCCGGAGGCCCCGGCGGACACGCGCCGCTCCCCCACCGCGCCCACCACCGCCAGCAGCAGCGTCAGACAGACGCCCGCCAGGATCGCCGTCGAGGGGGCGACGACCCGCAGCAGCCCGCCCGCGAGGGATCCGCTCGCCGCGTAACCCGCGCCCACCGCCGCGTACATCACCGAGTAGCCCGCGGCGAGCGCACCAGGCGGGAGGAGTTCGCGCAGGGCCAGGTTGCGGGTGAGCATCGCCCCGGCCTGCATGACGCCCGCGACGGCCAGGCCCGTACCGATCCAGAGGAGGCCGGGCAGCACCGCGACCACGGCCACGCACGCCGAGACGCCGAGCAGCAGGACGAGGTTCTGCGTCGGCAGCCGGCCCGGCCAGCTCCGCAGCCCGTAGACGAACGCGCCCACCGCCGAGCCGATCGAGAAGCCCGCGAGGACCGCGCCGGACCAGCCGATGGCGATGCCGCGCTGCTCCAGGAGCGCGGGCAGGATCAGCTCGGCCAGCGCCAGCAGGGTCATCGAGGCCGCGCCGGCCACGTACACCGGCCACGCCCCCAGCACGACCCGCAGCGTCCCCCCACCGCCGCCGGCGGCGTCGTCCCCCGTCGCCCAGCCCGCGGGCAGCGCCCACAGCCCCGCCACGGACGCGGCCATCAGCACGGCGACGAGCAGCAGCGGCGCGTGCGGAGCGGTCCCCAGCGCCAGCGCCGCGGTCAGGGCCGGCGCCACCGCCCAGATGCCGAACGTCAGCACCGACTCCAGGCTCATCGCCTGGGCGACGGCCCGCTCGGGCACCAGGCTGGTCAACAGGGCCCGCATACCGCCGGGCGCGGCCGCGGGCCCGGCCCCCGCGACGAAGGCGAAGACGCCGAGCAGCACCGGGTGGGCATCGTGCGCGACGCCCAGCGCTCCGAAGCCCGCCGCCCCGGCCGCGAGTCCGGCGGCCAGCTGCGGCCGCGCCCGCTCGGGCCGCATCCGCATCCCGAGCACCGGCGCCCCGACGATCTCGCCGACGACGTACACGGCGGCGAGCACCGCGCCGAGGGTGTAGCCCCCGGGCCGCTCCCGTACGAGGAAGACGAGCGCGAGCGGCGCCGCCGCCACCGGCAGCCGCGCCCCGACGGCCACGGTGCCCCAGGTCAGTACGGGTCGGGTGATGATCTCGCGATACGCCATGGGCCCGACGCTATCCGGCTCCCGGCGGACGGCCGCAAGCTTGTTTCAGAACGTCAGCACCCCCCGTGCCACCCGGCCCTGCTCCGCGTCGTCGGCGGCCTTCGCGAAGTCCTCGACCGGGTACACCTCCGTCACCAACTCGTCGAGGAGCAGCCGCCCTTCGCCGTAGAGCCGGGCGTACAGCGCGATGTCGCGCTGCGGCCGCGAGGAGCCGTACCGGCAGCCCAGGATGGACTTGTCGAGGAACATCGCGGCGGGCAGGAACGTCGCCTCTGCCGTGGGGGCCGGCATGCCGAGCAGGACCGCCTGGCCGTGCCGGTCGAGGAGGTCGATCGCCTGCCGCACGAGCCCGGTGTGCCCGACGCACTCGAAGACGTGCTGGGCGCCGTCGGGGAGCAGCTCCCGCACGCCGTCCACGGCGGTCAGGAAGTGCGTCGCGCCGAAGCGCCGGGCCGTCTGCTCCTTCGCGGGGTTCGTGTCGACGGCGACGATGGTGGACGCTCCGGCGAGCCGCGCGCCCTGGAGGACGTTGAGGCCGATACCGCCTGCGCCGATGACGACGACGGTGTCGCCGATGGCGACCTTCGCCCGGTTGAGCACGGCGCCCACGCCGGTCAGGACGCCGCAGCCGATGAGCGCGGCGGAGGTGAGGGGGATCTCCCGGGGGATCCTCACCGCCTGTACGGCCTTCACCAGTGTCCGTTCCGCGAAGGCGGAGTTGGAGGCGAACTGGTACAGCGGCTCCCCGGCCCGCGAGAACGGCCGCTCCGGCCGCCCGATCGCCCTGCGGCACATGGTCGGCCGCCCCCGGTCGCACTCGGCGCACGCCCCGCAGTTGGCGAGCGTCGACATCGACACATGGTCACCGGGCGCGACATGGGTGACGCCGGGGCCGACCGCCTCGACGACACCCGCGCCCTCGTGGCCGAGCACGACGGGCACCGGGAAGGGGATCGTCCCGTCGATCACCGACAGATCGCTGTGGCACAGCCCGGCCGCGGCGACGGCGACCAGCACCTCGCCGGGGCCCGGGTCCCGTATCTCCAGATCGTCCGCCACCTCTGCCCGTTCACCGTCGAAGACGACACCTCTCACCGCTGCTCCCTGGGTAGGCCGAGCACGCGCTCGGCGATGATGTTCCGCTGGATCTCGTCCGAGCCGCCGTAGATCGTGTCGGCGCGGGTGAAGAGGAAGAGCCGCTGAAGCTCGTCGAGTTCGTACGCGGACGACCACGCGCCCGGACCGGCCGCGGCGGCCGCGCCCCGGATCTGCATCGCCAGCTCGCCGAGGCGCTGGTGCCAGCGGCCCCAGAGCAGCTTCGCGACGCTGGGGGCGCCCGGGCCGCCCGTACCGCCCAGTGTGCGCAGGGCGTTCCAGCGCATGGTGCGCAGCTCGGCCCACTGGCGTACGAGGCGGTCGCGCACGACGGGGTCGGTGGCGGCGCCGTTCGCCACGGCCAGCGCGACGATCCGCCCCAGCTCCTCCGCGAAGCCGATCTGCTGGACGAGCGTCGACACCCCGCGCTCCAGGGCGAGCAGGCCAACGGCGACCTGCCAGCCGTTGCCCTCGCCGCCGACGACGTCGACGGCCTCGGCGCCGTCGAGGAAGACCTCGTTGAACTCGCTCGTCCCCGTCATCTGCCGGATGGGCCGCACATCGATCCGGCCCGGCTGGTCCATCGGCACCAGCAGGAACGACAGGCCGTGGTGGCGGACGGAGCCGGGCTCGGTGCGGGCGAGGACGAAGCACCAGTGGGCCTCGTGGGCGAGGGAGGTCCAGATCTTCTGCCCGGTGACCCGGTATCCGGTGCCGTCGGGCACGGCCCGGGTGCGGACCGAGGCGAGGTCCGAGCCGGCGCCCGGCTCGCTGTAGCCCTGGCACCAGAGCTCCTCGCCGCGGGCGACGCCGGGCAGGTGGCGGGCCTGCTGCTCCTCGCTGCCGTAGGCGATGAGGGTCGGGGCGAGCAGGTTCTCGCCGATGTGGCCGAGGCGGGCGGGGGCGTGGGAGCGGGCGTACTCCTCCGCCCAGACGACCTGCTGGGTGAGGGTGGCGTGGCGGTTGCCGTACTCGGCGTCCGCCGCCCAGCCGAGGCCGATCCAGCCGTCGCGGCCGAGCGTCCGCTCCCACTCCCGCGCCGGGCCTTCGGCGGCGCCCCCCGCGAGGTGCGCGCCGAGCCACTCACGGGCCTCACGCCGGAAGGTCTCGTCCTCCGGGCCGAACTCGAAGTCCATGTACGCCTCCTGTCGTGGCGGGCGGGGATTCCCCGCCCCCTGGGACCCCACCGGGGGCGGGTGGTGCGCCTACACCACCCGGGAGCTGCGCCCCCGCCCCCTCACCGCACCCGCTGCGCGGCTCGGCCCTCACAACCCGGGCCTTCGGCCCCGGGCCCCTTCACGGCACTCACCGCGGGGCGGTGGAGCCGGGCTCCGCACGGCCGCCTCGTGGCGGCTGCGCCGCCGGAGCCCTGGCCTGAAAACCCCGGCCTGCATCACCTGCCCCCCTTCCGGCTCCGCGCCGCGAACAGCCCTGCTGCCGACGCCGCTCGCGGCAGCTCGCGGCGCCGCCGTGGGTCGTGGGGGCCCGCCGAGCGGGGCCCCGTACGCGTCCACCACCGCACCTCCCGGGACGGGCTACGCGTTCGGGCGGTCGCCCGAGGCCGCCGCACGGGCCATCTCCTCCAGGCGGGCCAGCATCGGCATGGGGTCCGTCCCCACCGTCCCCGGGAGGAAGTCGGCGATCTTCTCGGGGGTCCAGGCGCCGTCCGCGTACCCGGCCCGCAGTTCCCGCGGCTGCGCCCAGACCGCGATCTTGGGGCCCGCGATCGTGTAGACCTGGCCGGTGATGTTCTCCGCCTTCGCGCGGTCGGAGAGCAGGTAGACGACGAATGCGGCGACGTCCTCCGGCTCGCCGATCTCCTTCAGCTCCATGGGGACGTTCGCGGACATGCGCGTCCGTGCGACCGGGGCGACCGCGTTCGCCGTGACGCCGTACTTGTGCAGGCCGAGCGCGGCGCTGCGGACCAGGGAGATGATGCCGCCCTTGGCGGCGGAGTAGTTGGCCTGGGCGACCGAGCCCTGGTGGTTGCCGCTGGTGAAGCCGATGAGCGTGCCGCCGCCTTGTTTGCGCATGACCGCCGAGGCGGCCCGGAAGACGGTGAAGGTGCCCTTCAGATGGGTGGCGACGACCGGGTCCCACTCCTCCTCGGTCATGTTGAAGAGCATGCGCTCGCGCAGGATGCCGGCGACGCAGACGACACCGTCGATCCGCCCGTACCGCGCCAGCGCCGTGTCGGTGACGCGCTGCCCGCCCGCCATGGTCGAGATGTCGTCCGCGACGGCGACCGCGTCGCCGCCCGCGGCTTCGATCTCCTTGACGACGGCTTCGGCGATCTCCGACGCGGGCTCGGCGCCCACGATCGAGACCCCGTAGTCGTTGACGACGACCTTCGCTCCCTCGGCGGCGCAGGCGAGGGCCACGGCGCGGCCGATGCCGCGCCCGGCACCGGTCACGGCGACGACCTTGCCTGCCAAGAAGTTCCCCACGTCCGGCCCCTTCCCGCAGTTTCTGACGGACCGTTAGATTCTATGAGCGGCCGCCCACCCCAGCACAAGACCCAGGAACCGAGGAGGACCGATGTCACTGCCGGAGCAGTTCCACGAGATCGCCAAGCGCGTGAACAACTGGGGGCGTTGGGGCGCGGACGACGAGATCGGCACGCTCAACCTGATCACCGGCGAGGTGGTGCGGGGCGCCGCGGCGGAGGTCCGCACCGGACGCCGGGTGCCGCTCGCCCTCCCCCTCCAGCAGGACGGCGTGCAGACCGGCATGATCCCGGGCCGGGTCAACCCGCTGCACACGATGGTCCAGATCAACCAGGAGCTCTTCGGCCCCGGCACGGTCGCCACCAGCGACGACGCCGTGACCATGGGGCTCCAGGCGGGCACGCACTGGGACGCGCTCACCCACGCCTCCCACTCGGGGAAGATCTACAACGGCCGCCCGGCCGACACCGTCACCGCCCACGCCGGGGCCCGGTTCAGCGGTATCGACAAGGTCACCACGCTCGTCTCGCGCGGTGTGCTGCTCGACGTCGCCCGCGCGAAGGGCGTGGACCGACTGCCCGGCGACCATGCGGTCACGCCGGAAGACCTGGCGGAGGCGGAGGAGTTCGGCGGCGTACGCGTACGGGCCGGGGACGTCGTGCTCGTACGGACCGGGCAGATCCAGGCGTACCTGGGCGGCGACAAGCACGGGTACGCGTATCCGTCGCCGGGGCTCTCGATCCGTACGCCCGAGTGGTTCCACGGCCGCGACGCCGCGGCCGTCGCGAACGACACGCTGACCTTCGAGATCTTCCCGCCGGAGCACGAGGACCTGTGGCTGCCCGTGCACGCGCTCGATCTGGTCGAGATGGGCATGCTCCAGGGGCAGAACTGGAATCTGGAGGAGCTCTCGACCGCCTGCGTCGAGGAAGGGCGGTACGCCTTCCTCCTGTCGGCGACACCCGAGCCGTTCGTGGGCGGCACGGGGACCCCCGTCGCTCCGGTCGCGGTGCTGTAGGCCCTAAGCCGTCGGCACGGGCGTCGGCACCGGCGTGTGCGCCGCCGCACCTGCCGCACCTGCCGCACCTGCCGCGCCCGCCGGAACCGCTTCACCGGGCATCGGGGCCCCTGCGCACCGGTCGACCTCGCACCAGATGCTCTTGCCGGACCCCTCGGGCTGCCAGCCCCAGCGGTCGGCGAGCCCGTCGACCAGCTCCAGGCCGCGGCCGTTGGTGTCGCCCCCCTGCGCATGGCGGGGCTGCGGCGGCCGGGCGCTGGTGTCGGCGACCTCCACCCTGACCGCGTCGCCCGCGCCGAAGAGCATGCGCAGCACGGCGGGGCAGCCGGTGTGCACCACCGCGTTGGTGACGAGCTCCGAGATGAGCAGCACCAGCGTCTCCGCCAGCGGCTCGTCGTCCCCTATCCCGGAACCGGCGAGCCGTGAACGGGCCCACCTCCGGGCACGTCCCACTTCGGCGGGATCCGGCCCGACCTCCAACTGAACCTGAAGCACCTGCACCGTTCACACCATCCGAACCGGCGGACACATCGCCTCGCGCCTCACAGCCATCACGGAACGTGATGGCCTTATGAGACAGCATGGTTGACGTACAGTCACCGCAACAAGGGCTTCGGGCATATTCCAGCGCGAAGGAGTACGCGTGATGCATACTGTGCGGCGCACACTGCGGGTAGTCGAACACCCTGTGCGAGCGGCGCTTTTCGCTCCGGTGGCCATGCCGGTGCCCGGCCGGAGGTTCGGGGCCAATCCGGTGGAGCCGCACATGTCACACTCCCCGGAGCAGCACGCATCTCGCACCCCACGGAGCGTACCGGAGGGCGGGCCCGACTCCGGGCCGTGACGAGTCCGCGAAGGACACAACCCGATATCAACGTGCGGAGCCACGCACGGTGACATACCGACCCCTCCCGTCCCTCCGCCCGCCCGTTCGCTCAGAGCGCCGCCGCGAGCAACTCCTCCGCCTGGTCCGCCGTCTGCCGGAAACGGGCCCGCACCCAGGCCCGCTTGAGGTGCAGATGCACATCGGCCTCCCAGGTGAAGCCCATGCCGCCGTGCACCTGGAGGCAGTCACGGGCGCCCTGGATCGCAGCCTCGTCGGCGAGGAGTTTGGCACCCGCGATCTCGACCCGGTCGGCGGTGACGGCCGCCGCGTACACGGCGGCGCGGGCGAGTTCGGTGCGCACCAGCATCTGCGCGCAGAGGTGCTTGACCGCCTGGAAGCCGCCGATGGGCCGGCCGAACTGCTCGCGCTCCTTGGCGTACCGCACCGCGAGCTCGGTGGTGCGGGCCGCGGAGCCGAGCTGCTCGGCCGCCGTGAGCAGAACGGCGGCCGGGTCGGTCGCCGGCTCCGACGCCGCCCCCGCCGGCAGCCGGTGCAGTGGGGTGAGCGGATCGACGGATCGTACGGCGACGGCGCCGGCCGCGTCCCCGGCCACCGCGTCGGCCTCGTCCAGCCAGGCCACGAGCGCGCCGTCCACCGCGGTCACCACGGTCTCGCCGGTGGCCGCACCGGGCACCGTCCCCGCCGCGAGGTGCGTGGCCACGAGCGGACCGGGCAGCAGCACCCGCCCGGCCTCCTCGAACACGAGCACCGCCTCGGGCAGTCCGAGCCCGACCCCGCCCTCCGCCTCGGGCAGCCGCAGCGCGAAGAACCCGGCGTCGCCGAGCTCCCGCCACAGCGCCCGGTCCACTGCGGGCGGCTCCCGGTCGGCCGCCGCGCGCAGGGCGGTGCGGGGGAAGCGGGCCGCAAGGAGGTCGCGTACGCCCCTGCGCAGGGCGTGTTGGTCGTCCGTGAGTCGGAAGTCCACGTCAGGGGCCCTTCGGCAGGCCGAGGACGCGCTCGGCGACGATGTTCCGCTGGATCTGGGAGGTGCCGGCGGCGATCGTGTACGACAGCGAGGAGAGCCGGTCCAGGGTCCACTCCCGGTCCAGGTCCAGCGCGTCGGGGCCGAGGACCTCGGCCGCCGTGTCGTACAGCTCCTGGCGGGCGTGGGAGTAGCGCAGTTTGAAGACCGAGCCGCCGACGCCCGGCACCCCGCCCGTGCGGGTGGCCTCGCTGACGTTCCACTGGGTCAGCCGCCACAGCGCGCCGAACTCCGCGTTCAGCCTGCCCAGTCTGCGCCGCAGCACGGGATCGTCCCAGCGCCCGTCGGCGCGTGCGGTGCGCGCCAGTTCGCCCAGGGTGCGGCGGCAGGCGACGACTTCGCCGACGAAGGCCGTGCCGCGCTCGAAGGACAGGGTCACCATCGTGACCCGCCAGCCGTCGTTCTCCTCCCCCACCCGGTTGGCGGCCGGCACCCGCACCTCGTCCAGGAAGACCTCGGCGAACTCCGCCGACCCGGCCAGCGTGCGCAGCGGCCGTACGGTGATTCCGGGGGCGTCCATCGGCATCGCCAGCCAGGAGATCCCGCGGTGCTTCGGGGCGTCCGGGTCGGTGCGCACCAGCAGTTCGCACCAGTCGGCGACCTCGGCGTGCGAGGTCCATGTCTTCGACCCGGTCACCACATAGGTGTCGCCGTCCCGCACCGCCCGGGTCCGCAGCGAGGCGAGGTCGGAGCCCGCGTCGGGCTCGCTGAAGCCCTGGCACCAGATCTCCTCACCGCGCAGGATCGGTGCCAGCCAGCGTTCCCGCTGCTCCGGCGTCCCCTCGGCCGCGATCGTCGGACCGGCGTGCAGCAGCCCGACGAAGTTGGCCCCCACGTAGGGCGCTCCGGCCTTCTCCGTCTCCTCCAGGAAGATCAGCCGCTGGGTCGGGGACGCGTCCCAGTGGACATCGGCGTATCCGGCGTCGTGCAGCGCCCGCTGCCAGCCCGTGTCGTACACCCGGCGGCCGGGCCAGTCGTCGGGCGAGGGCTTCGGCGGCAGCTTCGGCAGGGCCACCGCGAGCCATTCGCGCAGTCCCGTCCTGAACGCCTCTTCCTCCTGCGTGTACGTCAGTTCCACTACGCGTCCAGGTCCAGGCCCAGCATCCGGATCGCGTTCCCGCGCATCAGCTTGTAGACCGTCTCGTCGTCGAGCCCGGCGACATGGTCGAGCGCGACCTCCTTCGTGTGCGGGAAGGTCGAGTCGACGTGCGGATAGTCGGTCTCGAAGGTGGCGTTGTCCCGGCCCACCACGTCCAGCGAGGCGACCCCGTGCTTGTCGCGGAAGAAGCAGCAGAAGATCTGCCGGTAGTAGTACGTGGACGGCGGCTCGGGGATGAGGTCCCGCACCCCGCCCCAGGCCCGGTGCTCCTCCCACACGTCGTCCGCGCGCTCCAGCGCGTACGGGATCCAGCCCATCTGGCCCTCGCTGTAGGCGAGCTTGAGCGCGGGGAACCTGACCAGGACCCCGCTGAAGAGGAAGTCCATCATCGAGGCCATGGCGTTGTTGAAGGACAGCGACGCCTGCACGGCGGGCGGGGCGTCCGGGGACGCGGCCGGCATCTGCGAGGACGAGCCGATGTGCATGTTGACGACCGTCCCGGTCTCCTGGCAGACCGCGAAGAACGGGTCCCAGTAGCCTGAGTGGATCGACGGCAGCCCGAGGTGGGTGGGGATCTCGCTGAAGGTGACGGCCCGGACCCCGCGCGCCGCGTTCCGCCGGATCTCGGCGACGGCGAGGTCGATGTCCCACAGCGGGATGATGCAGAGCGGGATGAGCCGGCCGCCGCTGTCGCCGCACCACTCCTCCACCATCCAGTCGTTGTACGCGCGGACGCAGGCGAGCGCGACCTCCTTGTCCTTGGCCTCGGCGAAGGTCTGGCCGCAGAAGCGGGGGAAGGTGGGGAAGCAGAGGGACGCCTCGACATGGTTGAGGTCCATATCCTCCAGCCTGGCCTTGGGGTCCCAGCAGCCGCGCCGCATCTCTGCCCGGGTGATGCCCTCCAGCGTCATGTCGTCGCGGTCGAAGCCGACGGCGGCGATGTTGCGCTTGTACGGGAACTTGAGGTCCTCGTAGATCCACCAGTCGGTCGGGGGACCGTCCGGGTCCATCGTGATCTGGTACTTGCCGCCGACGTACGCCAGCTCGCCGATCCCGGCGGTCAGCGGCTGCGGCCCGCGGTCCCGGTACTTCGCCGGCAGCCAGGTCTCGAAGAGATGCGCGGGCTCGATCACATGGTCGTCGACGCTGATGATCCGAGGCAGTTCCTGGTGCATCGCGGGCCTCCGCTTCTGACGGGTCGTCAGAAATCAGGCTAGCCCCGCACCCCTGGACCGACAAGGCGACCGGCCCTACGCTCTCCGCACGATCTGACTGCCCGTCAGCTCTATCGGAGGGGACATGACCGAGACCGCACACGCCCTGGGCGCCTCCCGCACCCTCTGGGAGCTCATCGACCGCCGCGCCGCGCTCACCCCCGACCGCACCGCGCTGATCCAGGACGACGGCAGGCGGCTGGCCTTCGGCGAGCTGCGCGACCGCTGCGAGCGGGTCGCCGCCGGGCTGTGCGCGATGGGCGTACGCCCGGGGACGGTCGTCGCCTGGCAGCTGCCCACCCGGATCGAGACCGTCCTGCTCAGCGGCGCGCTGGCCCGGATCGGCGCCGTGCAGTCCCCGATCATCCCGTTCTACCGGGACCGGGAGGTCGGCTTCGCGCTGCGCGAGTCGAAGGCGGAGTTCTTCGCGGTGCCGGGCACCTGGCGCGGCTTCGACCACGGGGAGATGGCGCGGCGGCTCGGCGCGCGCGGCGTCTTCGACGCGTACGCGTCACTGCCGGACGGCGATCCGGCCGTGCTGCCCCCGCCGCCGGACGGGGGGACCTCCCCGGCCGAAGGCCCGGGGGGAGGCCCTGGCGGAGGCCCTGGCGGAGGCGCGTCCGTGCGCTGGATCTACTGGACCTCCGGCACCACCTCCGACCCGAAGGGCGTGCTGCACACCGACCGCTCACTGATCGCCGGCGGCTCCTGCCTGGCACACGCGCTGCGGCTCACCCCGGACGACGTCGGCTCGATCGCGTTCCCCTTCGCCCACATCGGCGGGGCGGACTACCTGGTGATGCTGCTGCTGTACGGGTTCCCGGCCGTCCTCTTCGAGAAGTTCGCGCTCCCGGACGCGCTGGAGACGTACCGCAGGCACGGGGTCACGACGGCCGGCGGATCCACCGCCTTCTACGCGATGTTCCTGGCCGAACAGCGCAAACGGCCCGGGGAGCCGGTCGTCCCCAGCCTGCGGCTGCTGGCGGGCGGCGGCGCGGCGAAACCGCCCGAGCTGTACCACGCGATCGTCCGCGAGATGGGCGTGCAGCTCACCCACGGCTACGGCATGACCGAGGTGCCGATGATCACGATGGGCGACCCGGACGACACCCCCGAGAACCTCGCGACGACGGAGGGCCGGCCGCCGGAGGGCATGGAGATACGGATCGTCGACGGCGAGGTGCGGCTGCGGGGCGAGGCCGTCTGCCGCGGCTATCTGGACCCCGCGCAGAGCGCGGCGGTCTTCGATCCGGACGGCTTTCTGATCACCGGTGACCTCGGGCATCTGACCGAGTCCGGGCATCTCGTCCTCACCGGACGCCTCAAGGACGTCATCATCCGCAAAGGCGAGAACATCTCGGCCAAGGAGATCGAGGACCTGCTGCACGAGCACCCGGCGGTCGGGGAGGCGGCGGTCATCGGCCTGCCCGACCCCGAGCGCGGGGAGCGCGTCTGCGCGGTGCTCACGCCGCGCCCCGGTGCCGGCGCTCCGCCGGGGCTCGCTGACATCACGGCCTACCTGCGGGAGGCGGGCCTCGCCGTGCACAAGCTGCCGGAGCAGGTGGAGGTGATGGAGGCGCTGCCGCGGAACGAGGCCCTCCGGAAGGTCCTGAAGTACAAGCTGCGGGAGCGGTTCAGCGCGACTTCCGCACCGCTTCGGTCAGAGAATTTGCGCGCGCATCGTCGGACCCGCCCATGATGTGGTTCATCACGTACCCGAAGGCGATGCCGTGCTCCGGGTCGGCGAAGCCGAGTGAGCCGCCGCGACCGGTGTGACCGAAAGCGTTTGGGCCGGTCATGGGGTTGCCCTCCGTGGGCAGCATGTAGCCGGTGCTGAATCGGCTCGGGATCAGCATCACCTGGTCTTTCCCGCTTGCCTGTTCCTTGGCCGCCGATGCCAGGGTTTCCGGGGTGAGCAGGCGTACGCCGTCAACCTCGCCGATCAGCGCGGCGTACATGCGCGCGAGTGCGTGGGCGGTGCCAATGCCGTTGGAGGACGGGAGTTCCGCGGCCTGCACCTCAGCGGAGTCGAAGTCGATTGCTGCGGGGTCAGTGACCGCGAACGCCCGATTGCTGAAGGAGTTCGGGTCGCGCCAGGCGGCCACCTGTTCGCGGAGCTCCTCGGGAACGGACTCGACTGGGACGGTGGTGAGGTCGACGGCTGGCCGTCGGTACGCCATACGGCTGACTCGATTGCGTTCGCTCGCCGGCAAGCCAATGAAGAAGTCCAGATCCAGAGGGTCCGCGATCTCGTCGGCGAAGAAGCGGCCCGGCGAGCGGCCGGAAACTCGGCGGATCACCTCGCCGACCAGCCAGCCCCAGGTTCGGCCGTGGTACCCGTGTGCCTTGCCCGGCGTCCACAGCGGACGTTGTGCCGCCAGTGCAGCGGCCATGGGATTCCAGGCCAACGCCTCGGTCAACGGCAACGGTTGGTCCAGTGCGACCAGGCCGGCCTGGTGGGACAGGAGCCAGCGTACGGGGATGTCAGACTTGCCGTTCGCCGCGAACTCCGCCCAGTACTTTGCCACCGGTGCGTCGAGGTCCAGTCTGCCGCGCTCGGCCAGCATGCCTTCACGCCCGCGATCCACCAGCCGGAGCGCTTTGCCCTCTTCAACATCCCCATCTCCAGCAGGAAACCGGCGGTGCCCTTTGCCTGTTCGGTCGTCGTCTCGTCGGCCATGTCATGCCCTCCGGGGTCAACGGTGATCGCGTAGAACGTAGTGCACGGTGCCGAGTTCAGCCCGGGCCCCGGAGGAAATCCGGCCGTCGTCCAACAGGAGCACAGTGCGGTCGGTGAGTTCAGCCGCGATGTCCGGAGCTGCCTGTGCTCTCCCTCGGTCGGCTGTCGTTCGGGTCTTATCCTCCGGGAATGGCACGCCACAGGGACAAGAACCAGTACGACTGGCAACCACTCCTTCAGGGCATGTAGTGGGCCATGGACGAGGTGATGGTGGACTGGGCCAGGCGGGTCGCGGAGGCCGAGCTCGGTGGTGCGCTCCCTCGGCGGTGGGCGCACAGCCAAGGAGTCGCAGCCCGGGCGGCCGAGGTGGGCCGGATCCTGGGGAGGGAAGCCGACCTGCTGATCGCCGCCGCGACGCTGCATGATGTGGGGTACGCGCCGCGACTGGCCGCGACGGGGTTCCACCCGCTCGATGGCGCCCGGTTTCTTCGCGATCAGCACAGTGCGGAGGAGCGGCTGGTGCGGTTGGTGGCGAACCACTCGTTCGCATTGCTGGAGGCCGAGGAGCGCGGGCTGCGGGAGGAACTGGCAGCTGAGTTCCCGTTGTTGGAGGATCCTCTGCTGGTGGATGCGCTGGTCTACTGCGACATGACCACCACGCCCGACGGGCACCGGACCACCGAGCAGGAACGGGTCGCGGAGATCGTCGGTCGTTACGGGGCCGACGGCGTCGTCGGGCGGTTCATTTGTCGGGCGGCGCCGGAGATCTTCGCCGCCGTGGAGCGGGTGGAGGCGGCGTTGGCGGCTCAGCCGAGGTAGGGGTAGGTGCCGACGAGGTAGTCGCCGATCTGCTGGCGCATGCTGGGGTGGATGTCGAACTCGTCGAGGTCGGCCGGCTGGATGAAGCGGACGCCGTCGGCCTCGTCGTTGATGGTGGGCTCGCCGCCGACTGGGCGGCCGATGTAGGTGTTCTCGTACTGCTGGCGGATCTCGCCGTCGGTGTAGGCGACGATGTGGTTCGGGTTGGTGTAGACGCCGAGGAATCCGGTGATCTCGGCGATGATGCCGGTCTCCTCCAGGCATTCCCGTACCGCGCACTGAGCGGCGGTCTCGCCGATGTCCTGGGCTCCGCCCGGGAGGGCCCACTGGCCGGTGTCTCGGCGGCGCTGAAGCAGGATGGCGCCGCTGTCGTCGACGACGAGCAGGTTGCTGGCGGGGATGAGGGTGTTCGCCTTCGGAGCGGCGGGGTCGTTGTAGTACTCAGTCCTGCCCATGTGCGGCGGTCCCCTCCTGGTCGGGTGTCCAGGGCCGTGCGCTGGCCCAGACGGCTTCGAAGCTCTGAGCGTAGTTGGCGAACCATCCTGAGCCGTCAACTCTGTTGAGGTGGAGCAGGGGGTTGGCGCTGGCCGGCTGGCCCCACACGTGCGGGTTGACCAGCAGGTTGTCGTCGTAGCGGAACAGGGAGGTGTAGAGGGTGGTGTCGTGCAGTCGTACTTCGCATCCGGCCTCGGCCAGCAGGGGACGGTAGTACGTCAGGGATGCGCGGATCTTGGCAGCCAGGGTGTCACCGATTCCCTCTTCGCGGCCCCGGATGACCACTGCCTGACCTTCCGGGTCGCCGAAGCACAGCCGCACTCGGACCCCGTCGGTGGCGCGCTCGGCGAGCATCTTGGCGACGTGGGGGTTGGACTGCGCGAAGAAGGTGCCGGAGAAGACGAGAACGCCGATCTCCGCCTGGGCCTCCCGCAGCAGGGAGATCCACATGTCCCGCGGGACACTCGCACGGTTCTGATAGGTGCCGACGAGCTCGGTGCCTAAGCCGTCACCGGCCCGCGTGGCCCGTCGGGGCGGGGCGGGCCAGAGGAACGTCTCCTCCACTCTCAGATGGCGCGCGACCCGGTAGCGGTGCCGTGGGTGGGGAACGCGCCCGCCCAGCCACCGACTTACCGTCTTGGGGTCCACCTCGCAGACTTCCGCGAGCGATTCGGGTAAGACACCGCGCTGGGCGAGTACGGAGTGCAGTCGCTCGTTCACAGAGGTCATGGAAACGCTGCGCGACGTGATCGCGCAAGGACGTTACGGGACGTTCTCGCGGAACCGGGGGGGGCGCACCGGATGCCTACCCTGGCGGCATGCAGCTCATCGTTCTGTGGGACATCGACCACACCCTCATCGAGAACGCGGGGGTGAGCAAGGAGATCTACGCTGCCGCGTTCTCGGCCCTCGCTGGACGCCGACCAACGGGGCCGGCGCGGACGGAGGGGCGCACAGATCGCCTGATCATGCGCGACATGTTCCTTCGTGACGGGCTGCTCGAACCGGACTGGCCCGCGATCGAGGCCGCCCTTGCCCATGCCGGAGAGGAGCGCCTCGGCGATCTCCGGGTGCGGGGGACCGCTCTGCCGGGTGTACGTGAGGTTCTCAAGGCGGCCTCGGCACATGCGGACTGGGTGTCCTCGGTCCTCACCGGCAACATCGCCGCCAACGCCCGCGTGAAGCTGTCCGCTTTCGGCCTCGATGCCCTGCTGGACCTGTCTGCGGGCGCCTACGGCGCGGACGCAGAGCTCCGTCCCAACCTTGTAGCGGTTGCTCGTGAGCGGGCCCGACGGCTCTACGACGTCTCGGCCGATGTGCCCGCCGTGCTGGTGGGCGACACGCCGCGAGACGTCGAGGCCGCCCTCGCCACAGACTCCGGGATCATCGCAGTCGCCTCGGGTATCCACAGCGCCGAGGAACTGGCCGACGCCGGCGCGTCCGTGGTGCTGCCGGACCTGTCGGACACCGCAGAGCTTCTCGGGATTCTGGAGATCTTCGCGGCGTACAGGAAACGTCCTAGGACGTCCTCGGGCTGTCCCTAGACGCGGTGACGGGGTCCCCGGGTACCCGGCCACTATCAGGGCTCCCATCAGGCAACTAGCCCAAGGAGCTCACGTGATCGGGGAAGTGACCGCGATCCAGAAGATCCGGATGCTGTACCTCCAGCTGCTGTACCGCTGCAACTTCGAATGCGACCACTGCTTCCACGGCAAGAGGCTCCAGCACGCCGACGCCTTCACCGTCGAGCAGGCCGTCAGCCTTCTCACCCTGATGCGCGAGCAGTACGGCACTGAGGCCGTCACCCTGCTCGGCGGGGAGCCGTTCGTCTACAAGGACCTCGCCCAGGTCGTCCGGCACGCCAAGGAGGAACTGGGCCAGCAGGTCGAGATCTGCACCAACGGGTACCGGATCGAGCGCCGCCTGACCGAGATCGCTCCCCACCTGGACCTGCTGCGCGTCTCCTTGGAAGGGATCGGCTCGACCAACGACCGTATCCGCAAGGTCGGCAGCTATGAGAGCGCGCTCGAATCCCTGGCCCTCGCCCGACGACTCGGTGTCCCCACCGGAGTGACCATGACGGTCACCTCCCAGAACATCAACGAAGTGCTGCCCCTGGCACGTACCCTCACGCACTTCGGGGTGCGTCAGCTGAAGCTTCACCACCTGCGTGCGGTCGGCAACGCCGCGGAACATCCGGAACTGCTGATCACCGACCCGACCGCCTACAGCAGGCTCCGTGAGCAGCTCCATACCGCTGAACTGTTCATCGAGGTCATCGTCGACGAGGACCTGTCCGAGCACGGCGCCCCTGAGATCTGCGCGCCGGCCGACGGCCCGCGTGAGATCGAACGGATCGAGGCCGACCCGCGCGGCGCGCTCACCATGTCCTGCAAGGCCGTCGGCAAGGACTCGCACGCGTTCTGGTACGAGAAGTCCGCGAACCGCATCGTCCACCGGCCCTCCACCATGGACGAGCTCACGCTCGCGGTGCCGGACGTGGTGTACGCCCGTGCCTGACCACCCACTCTTCGAGAGCCTCGAAGGCTTACGAGGCACCGGTAAGTCGACCATCGCCCCGATGCTGGCCGAGGCCCGCCAGGCCGTCCTCCTCGCCACCGTGCCACCCGTCTTCCAGCCCCTGAGGCATGAGATGGACAAACGGAGGAATGTCGAGGCACGGATGTGCTTCTACCTCTCCGCGCTGTTCACCGCTGCCGACGAGATACGGCGCCACCTGACGGCCGGCGTCCCGGTCGTCGTGGAGAGCTATTTCGCCCGTTGCATGGCCAACCACCGCGCCCTCGGCGCCGGTCTCGGCATCACCTTGCCGCCCACCCTGCCCCAGCCCGTCACCTACCACCTTGTCTGCGCCGAGGGCGAGCGCCATCGCCGCCTCGCCGCGCGCTACAAGCCGGTCTCCCACTGGGACGCCCTCGTCGAGACCGTCACGGACCAGGTGACCGACGCTTACGCCCCGTTCCCGATGCATCGCGTGGACACCACGGACCTCAGCCCCGACGAGGTCCTCCAGGCGATCGTCGCCACCGACACGCAAGGAGCACACTCCCGTGCAGACACAGAGCCTGTGGGAGCACACCCTCACCTTCTTCCCCCAGTTCCTCGCCACGCTGAAAGAACGGGTCGCCCCTGACGCCACCGTCGCGGTCGTCGGCGCGAGCGACGGCAAGTTCGTCCTGCCGCTCGCCGCCGCCGGATATCGCGTCATCGCCATCGAACGCGACGCGCTCGTCCTTCACGGTGGCGAGATCAGCCTCCCGGGTGACAATCACACCCACGCGAGGGGCCTGATCGACCGGCTCAAGCTGGAAGAGCTCTACGACAAAGTGCGCGTAGTGGAAGAAGACTTCCTTCAGGGCGATCCCCTGAACATCTCATGCGACGCGATCTGGACGAGCTGTTCGTGGCACTACAGTGCCAACCATCACCGCCCGCTCGCCGAGTTCGTCGACCGTATGCAGCGTCTGGTCCGTCCCGGTGGTGTGTTCGGCGCGGAGTTCATGATGCCCGTCGAGAAGCGCCACCACCTGGTCGAGCACTACACCTCCCCCGAACGCCTGCGACACCACTTCATCGGCGACTGGGACGTGCTGCTGACCCTGCGCACGAACGAGTTCACCGAGCGAGCACACATCGGCCAGCCCCAGGATCACACCCACCGCATGGGCCTCCTCCTCGCGGCCCGTACGCCCACCCTCTCCCGCGCACTAGGAAAGAAGGACTCATGAAGCACGAGTACGAGGCGAAGTTCCTGGCCGTCGATGTCACCGGCCTCCAGGCCAAGCTCACCACCCTCGGCGCCGTCCAGGCGTTCCCGCGCACCCTCCTCACCCGCAAGATCTTCGAGAACGACGCCCTCGATGGCGGCGCGTGGCTCCGCCTGCGGGACGAGGGCACCCGCTCGACGCTCACGCTCAAGCGGGTCACCGATGCCACGACGATCGACGGCACGACCGAGGTCGAGACCGAGGTCACCGACCTGCACGCCATGGCCGACATCCTCCGCCACCTCGGTCTGACCGAGGTCCGCTATCAGGAGAACTACCGCGAGGAGTGGCGCCTGGGTGAGGTCGCCTTCGACTTCGACACCTGGCCCGACCTCCCCACCTTCCTGGAGATCGAGGGCCCCGACGAGGCGTCGGTCCGGCAGGCGGCGGCCCTGCTAGACCTCGACTACTCCGAGGCCCGGTTCGGCAGCGTCGACGAGATCTACAAGCGCGAGGCGGGCCGCGACATCCTCGCTGAGCCCACCCTCCTCTTCGCCGCCGCCGAAAAGCACGAGATCCCCTCCGCGACGGTCCGAGGCCGTTGATCCCGGAGGTGGACAAGTGATGCTTACCGAACTCGCCTTACCGCACAGGGTGATCCCCGGGATCGCCGATTTCGCCCGCGGCGGTCTCCCCGCGCCAGCGGCCACGGACGACGCCAACAAGTGGGTGAACGGCTCCTGCTGGCTTTACTGCGGACAGCAATGGACGCGTGTCATGTGGATTGGCCCCGCAAGCGTCGCCGGTGCGCAGGCACCCATGTACGCCTGCGGGCCCTGCGTCCGTGTGCTCCAGGAACGGGTCTGGCAGTTTATCCTCAGCAAGGATGAACTGGCTCGGCCTGACCGGCCGAGCGAGACCCGTGTGTTGGAACCACCCTCCGCACGGCGTACCGGTCGACATCGGGGCCAAAGCAGGTTCCTCCGCCGACGTTAAGCCCCCCTGGCCACTGGACAGCCCGGCCCAAGTCGCGTTGTTCTTGGCGAGGACGCGATCACAGCGGCCACGGAGGGCCGGTTCCTCCTTCCCGGAGGCCCGCTCGCGCTGCTCCTCGCCGAGCGGCTGATGCGGCTGGCATTTGGACAGGACCTGATCGGCCGGCCGCGTCGTATGCGCCAGGCGTTGCCCGTCCTCGACTTCGGGCGGGGACGGGCACCACTCGCCCCCTTATCCATGTCGACAGGGCGGATGCCACCGCTGGTTCGCCGCCTCCGCCTGCGACACCCTCGGCGCGGCGGGGCCCGCCACCCGTAGGCGGGCGCCAACCCCGCCGGAGGCTACGGCTCCGGGGTGACGTAGTACGCCGCAAAGGCCGCCAGGATCTCGGCCTCGCCGATGTGGCCGTCGCCGTCCGCGTCCAGGGCCGTGGCGACCGCGTCGCAGCGCGAGGGCTCGACGCCGAGGACGCGGAGGACTCGGGCCGCGTTGGCCGGGGTGACCCCGGCGCCGTCCTCGTCGGCGATGGCGACCACCGCGTGCAGGAAGGGCCTGGCGATCTCGGCGAAGCGGTGCGGGTTGTCGCGCAGCCGCTTCACCGCGCCGTCGACGAACTCCTGGCGATTGACGCGCTGGTCGCCGTCCACGTCCGCGATCCCCGCCATGCCCTGCCAGAACGCCTCCGCGCCCGAATAGAGGGCCTGCCCCTTGTCGGAGCGTGCGGTCGTGCCGAACTCGGCGAGCAGCGCCGCCGCTGCCCTGCTGAAGTCCTCACGGTCGATGTAGCCGTTGCCGTCCTGGTCGAACTCCGCGAACCGGTGGGCGATCTTGCGCTCGTACTCTGCGCTGTCCATGCGGGGAGGGTACGACGTGGGAGCCGCTTCGCGCTCCCGTTACGCGGAGAGGGGCTCCGCCTCCTCGTCGACGGCCGCGGTCACGTCCTCGTACACCTCGAACAGCCGGCGCACCCCCAGCGCGGCCAGCACCCGGTTCACATGCGAGCCCTCGACGGCGCCGCGGGCCGGGAGGATCAGCCGCAGCCGGCCCCGGCAGGAGCGCATCAGCCTGCGGGTCGATATGAGCACGCCGACGCCGCTGGAGTCGCAGAACAGCACCCCGGACAGGTCGAGGACCAGGTCCCGGCGGCCCATGGCGACCGCGTCATGGATCCGGCGGCGGACAACGGGCGAGCTGACCAGGTCGAGCTCGCCCCGTACGTGCAGCACGGTCCAGGCGCCCTGCTTGCCCTGTTCGACGTCGAGCATCACACATCCCGCGATCCGGAGGCTTGCCTTCCCAGCCGCCGCTGCCCAGCCACCGCGGCCTCAAACCCTTGCTGACGTACTTGCCGCAAAGGGGCGTGCGCCGGTGGCGCGGGCCACTACATTCGATGAGGACGAGGGCAGCAGGAGCAGGAGCGAGACACGCGGAGGGTTGGGGAGCGCCGGATGGCCAAGGACACACCACCCCGCTGGGACCGCAGGATGCAGCAGCGGCTGGCGCGGGGCGAGGCCGCCGCGCTCGGCGAGCTGTACGACCGGTTCGCCTCCCTCGTGCACAACCAGGCCTACCGGGTCCTCGACGACGACGACGCGGCCGACCAGGTCACCCGTGAAGTCTTCGGCTACGTCTGGGAGAACCCGGACGCCTACGACACCAAGCAGGGCTCCATGCGCGCCTGGATGGCCCGGCTCACCCACCGCCAGGCCCTGCACCGGCTGCGCGAGCAGGAGGCGGCGGCCCAGTCGGCGAGCGGCGCGGGATCGGCGGAGGAGCTGGAGCAGAAGATGCGCCGGGCGTCCGTCGCCGCCCGCGCCGACTACATCGTGACGTCGATGCCGGCGCCGCTGCGGGCCGCGCTGGAGCTCGCGTACCACCAGCGCAGGGACTACCGGCAGACCGCGGCGGACCTCGGCGTCACCGAGGACGAGGCACGGCGGCGGCTCAGGCTCGGCCTCCAGCTGCTGTCCACGGCCAACACCCGCGCACTCGTCGAGGGCGCGCCGCCGCCCGGATCCGGGCGCACGCCATGAACGGACCGCTGGGCGGCGGGCACGGCCCGGGCCCCGACGAGCCTTCGGAGCAGGGGCCGGGGGCCGCGCCGCGCATACCGGGACCGCGGGCGGCGGGTGACGACCTGTCGCCCCCGCCGGTGCTGCCCGACCCCGTACGGCCCGACCCCGTGCGGCCGGACTCCGTGCGGCCGGACCCCGTACGACAGGTCGGCCCCGTACGACCGGACCCCGTACGACAGGTCGGCCCCGTACGACCGGACCCCGTGCCGTCGGGCCAGGGGCCGTCCGGTGAGCCGGCCGCCGTCGGCCGGATGCCCCACGGCGTCCTGAAGTCCCTGCTCGGCGCATGGGCGCTGGCGGCCTGCTCGGCCGAGGAGACCACGGCGGTCGAGGAGCACCTCACCGAGTGCGCCCCGTGCGCGGACGAGGCGCTGCGGCTGCGCGACGCGGTCGCCCTGCTGCACGCGGACCGCGATCTGGACCTGGACCCGCTGCTGCGCTCCCGCGTGCTGGAGAACTGCCTGGGGCGCCGGCCCGCCCGTATCCCGATCCCCGCCTGGGCGACTCCGTACGACGCGGAGACGGCGCGGCTCGACGCGCTGCTGCGGGACATCGGCGACTCGGAGTGGCACACGCCGCTGCGGCTGAGGTGGTTCGACGGACAGGAGGCGGTGAGCCGCAAGACGACCGTCGCGGGCGTCATCGGCCATCTGATGTCCGTGGACGGGCTGGTCGCGTCGGCCCTCGGCCTCCAGGACCCGGCGGGCGAGGACGCGCCGCGCTCCCCGTCCGTGCGCACGGACCAGTACTGGCGCTCCACCCACTTCCCGCCGACCCGGCGGATCCGCGCGCCGTGGCGCGACCAGAGCCACGCGCTGGTGCGGACCGTGTCGTTCGCGGGCCGCGGGGTCTCCGAGCTGTCGGTGTCGTACGGCGACTTCGCGCTGCCGCTGCGGGACTCGCTGCTCGACCGGGCCTTCGAGTGCTGGGTGCACGCGGACGACATCGCGAACGCGGTGTCGTATCCGTACGACCCGCCGAGCCCCACGCATCTGCACCACATGATCGACCTCGCGGCCCGGCTGCTGCCCGCGGCGCTGGCCGCCCGGCGCCGTGCCGGTCTGGCGGGGCCGGCCCGCCATCTGGTCGCGGCGGGTTCCCCGGGCCGCTCGCTCCATCTGGAGGTCGAGGGCGCGGGCGGCGGCCACTGGTACATCGCGCTGGACTCCCCGGCCGCCCTCGGCGACCCGGCTCGCGCGGTGGCCCAGGTCGCCCTCGACTCCGTCGAGTTCTGCCAGCTCGTCGCGGGTCATGTCTCCCCGGTCGAGGCCGCGGCGGGCCAGGACGGCGACCGCGAGGCCATCCGCGACGTGCTCTTCGCGGCGGCTTCGCTGTCGCGTCTGTGACGGGCCCCTACGCGAAGACCACCGTGCGGCGGCCGTTCAGCAGGATGCGGTGCTCCGCGTGCCACTTCACCGCGCGCGCGAGCGCCTGGCACTCCACATCGCGCCCGACCGCCACGAGCTGGTCCGGCGTCACCTCGTGCCCCACCCGCTCGACCTCCTGCTCGATGATCGGGCCCTCGTCGAGGTCGGCCGTCACGTAGTGGGCGGTCGCGCCGATCAGCTTCACCCCGCGCGCGTGCGCCTGGTGGTAGGGCTTGGCACCCTTGAAGCTCGGCAGGAAGGAGTGGTGGATGTTGATGATCCGGCCGCTCAGCTGCTTGCACAGATCGTCCGACAGCACCTGCATGTAGCGGGCGAGGACGACCAGCTCGACGTTCTCCTCGCGCACCAGCTCCAGCAGCTCCGCCTCCGCCTGCGGCTTCGCGTCCTTCGTCACCGGGATGTGGCGGAAGGGGATGCCGTACGAGCCGACGAGCTCGGCGAAGTCGGTGTGGTTGGAGACGACGGCCGCGATGTCGACCGGCAGCGCGCCGATCCTGGAGCGGAAGAGGAGATCGTTCAGGCAGTGGCCGAACTTGCTGACCATCAGCACCACCCGCATCCGCTCGTCGGCGCGGTGGAGCTGCCAGTCCATCTGGAACGAGTCGCCGACGGCGGCGAAGCTGGCCCGCAGCTTCTCCACGGTCACGGGAGCCTCGGCCGAGAAGTGCACCCGCATGAAGAACAGACCCGTGTCCCGGTCTCCGAACTGCTGACTGTCCTCGATGTTGCAGCCGGTGATGAAGAGGTAGCTGGAGACGGCGTGCACAATGCCCTGCTTGTCCGGGCACGAGAGCGTGAGGACGTACTGGTCGGTCATCCTCGTAGGGTGCCACACCCCACGGGGACCGGCGGAGCCGTGTCCGTCAGGCGGACCGGGTCAGGATCCGCAGTACTTCCAGCGTCCGCGGCGCCGCGTCCGGGTCCTCCCCGTCGTTCGCCGCAAGCCGCACATGGGCCTCGCGCGCGGCCCGTACCGCCTCCGGCCAGCCGTGGTGCTCCATGTACGCCGACACCGGGGCGTCCGCGCCGACCTGGTGCATGATCCGCAGCACCCGCAGCACCGCGACGTCGACGAGAGCCGCCTCGCCCGAGTCCCGGAAGATCGTCCCGACGTACTTCTCGGCGGACCAGCTGTCCAGCCAGGTGTCCTCGACCAGCCGGTAGACGGCGTCGGTGACATCGCCGTACCCCTCGTGGCCCGCGAGCCAGGTCTCCTGATGGAAGACGGGGTCGGAAAGCATGTGCAGCGCCGAGCGCACGTTCAGGCGCCAGCGCCACCAGGGCATGTCATTGACAGGCATGCCGCCCATGGTGGAGGAGGGACGGCCGCGGCGGGAAGAGTTCATTGACGTTCACCTCGTGAGCTCGGTCCTTGTGAGCTCGCAGCTTGCGGAGGTCGATCGTACGTTCCCCACAAACCCGCGTTCTCCAGCCCCCGTAATTCACCCTCCCGTCACCGTTCGTTGAAGTTCCCACACTCCAGCGTTACCCGCGAAGCGGAAATGTGCGGTGGCATGACCGGATGGCGACGTTCCTCCTCCCCGCACTCCCTGCACTCCCTGCACTCCCTCAGGACCGCGGCGACCGCCGCCGTGTGCACGGCCACGGTTGCGGCGTCGCTGTCGGGGTGCGGCGTACTCCCCGGAACGACGGGCGGCTCCCGGGCACCCGTCACCGTGATGACCTTCGCGCCCGACGAGACCAAGGCGACCAACATGCCGGGCATGCCCGCCATGGCGCAGGCATTCGCCCGGTACGTCAACTCGCGCGGCGGCATCGACGGGCACCAGCTGCGCGTCCTGACCTGCAACGAGCGCAACACCAGCTCCGGCGCCGCGGCATGCGCCCGGCGCGCGGTCCGCGAGAACTCGATCGCCGTCGTCGGCTCGTACAGCCAGCACGGCCGGGCCTTCATGGCACCGCTCGAGGCGGCGGGCATCCCGTACATAGGCGGCTACGGGATCTCCGACGAGGAGTTCACCAGCTACCTCTCCTACCCCGTCAACGGCGGCCAGGCCGCGCTGCTCGCCGGCAACGGCCGGCAGCTGGCGGACGGCTGCCGCAAGGTCTCGCTGGTACGGCCGGACACGGTCGCCGGCGACGACCTGCCCGTGCTGCTGAACGCGGGGCTCGCCGAGGGCAACCGGAAGGCGTCGTCCGACATCAAGGCCGCCGAGGACTCGACCGAGTACTCGGCCAAGGCCGAGGAGGCGCTGGACGACGCGGGCGACGAGAACGGCTGTGTGACGGCGGTGCTCGGTGAACGGACCGAGACGTTCTTCGACTCCTTCCGGCGACTGCGGGAGGAGAGCGGCGGCGACGTCCGGGTCTCCTCCGTCCTCAGCTCCGTCGACCAGCCCCTCATCGACCGCACGGGCGGGGCGAGCGGCCCCTTCGAGGGCGCGCTGATGACCGGCTGGTACCCGAACGCCGGCGACGAACGGTGGGGGACGATGCGGAACGTGATCCGGGAGCACGCGTTCGGCGACAACCGGATCGACGCCGCGGACGCCGGTGTGCAGACGACATGGATCGCCTACACCGTGCTGAAGAAGGTCATCGAGACCCTCGACCGCCCCGAGATCACCTCCGGCGCCGTCACCCACGCCCTCGACACCGGCGTCCGCGTCGACACCGGCGGCCTGACCCCGTCCCTCCGCTGGCGCTACGCGGACATGCTGGGCACCCAGGACTTCCCGCGCGTGGTCAACCGCGGCGTGACGTTCCAGGTGGTCCGCGACGGCCGTCTGGTGGCACAGCGCGAGGGCTTCGTGAACGTGACCAGCACGATGCGGAACGCGCAGTCGGTGTAACGCCCCCGGCGGGGGGTGCGGTTGGCCGTGCGGTGTTGCCGCGTGTTGGGTTGGTGCCCGGTGTTTTTGTCCTCAAGCGCCGGACGGGCTGGGTGTGTTGGGGTTGCCCGGTGGCGGGTGGTTGCCGTCCGGGTGGCGCTGCGGGGCTCGTGTCCGGGACGGCATGCTGTGCTTTTCCGGGGGACACCCCCGGACCCCCGTACGGCACGCCGCCCGGGGTTGTGCAGGTGCCGTGCGTGTTGCGTGCCACAAATCACGCTTGAGTGTCCCGAACCCGACCCCTCCGCGCCCCCCGGACCAGGTCACCGGCCGTAGCCGACCCCGGTGGTCGGGTTTGTGGGCAGGCGTTCCGCAGGGGGCCCCAGGACGAAGTCCTAGGGGAAGGAACAGGTGGGCACAAACCACCCACCGGCCCGCAGGCCGGACGCCCCGCGCAAGGGGCCGGTGGGGCCGGGCCCCGTCAGAGCTGGGTGGCGCCGCGCTTCAGGAGGCCGTAGTCGGCCGCGATCGCGTTCCAGAGGGTCGACGCCTCACGCTTCGCCGTCGTCGCGTCGCCGCTCGCCCGGTTCCCCTGGGCCGTCTTGTTGGTCTGGCGGGCCGTGCCACCGGGGCAGCCCTTCTTGCCCTTGGTCTGGACGGCCCACTCCGCGTAGTAATCGTCTGCCGAGGCGGACGCCTTCCAGGCCCGGTTCAGCGCGTCGGTGAGCGCCGCGTGGTCCGGGAGCTCGTCGACGCTCAGGCCCGCCAGGCGGGTCACGAGGCCGCGGCGCTGCTCGGCGGCGTCGCGCAGGTCCGCCGCGGCCTGGTCCAGGTTCTTGCAGCTCTTGATCGACTCGACGGAGCGGATCACCGCGGCGCGGCTGTCGTTGCTGTCGGCGAGCAGCTTGTCGAGCGCCTCGGCCTGCGCCTTCGCCGGGTCGGCGGCGCCGTCGCCCGACGTGTCCGGTGCCGGCGAGTCCGCGGCGGCGACGGCCTGGTCGCCGGCCGGGGCTTTCTCGTCGTCGCCGCCGAACATCAGCGCGCTCGCGCCGAGTCCGAGCACGGCGCACCCGACCACGACCGCGACGATCAGCGGCATCCGCGAGGAGCGCCGCTCGGGCGTGTACGACTGCTGCGGCTGCACCGCCGACGGAGTGGACGGCGTGTACGACTGCTGCGGCTGCACCGCCGACGGAGCGGACGGCGTGTACGCGGCGGACGGCGCCGGCGGCACGGGCGGCAGGTACTGCGTGGACGCCGCGGCGGCCTCCGGCGCACCGCCGGCGTCGCTGCGGAAGAGGTTGTCGAACTCCGCGGGCGGCTGCCGGTCGCCCGGCGCGCCGGGCCGGATCCCGTACGGAGACCCGGGCGGCACCGGCGGAAGGTACTGGGTGGCCTCGGCGTCGCCGCCGGCGGGCGGCGCCGCGGCCGCGGGCCGCATCCCGAGGAACTGGGTCGACTCGGCGGGGTTCTCCGGCGGCAGCGCCCCGGGACCGCCGTGCGGAACGGGCGCGATGTACTGCGTGGCGTCGGCGTCGCCCGGCGCCGCCGGGTGGGCCTGCACCGGCACCGGGTGGGCCTGCACCGGCGGCAGCGGCTGCGCGGCGGGCGGCTGCTGCCCGTACTGGGCGTACTGGCCGGGCAGTTGGGCCGTCGCCCCGCCGTCGTACGGCGGCAGCGGCTGGGCGTACGGCGAGTGCTGCCCCGGGTCCGGAAGCGGCTGGGACTGCGGCATCGGCTGCTGGGGCAGCTGCTGCTGCGCGCCCTGCTCGGGCCCCCAGGGCGCACCCCAGGGCGCCCCGCCCGCCGGAGCGACCTGCTCCTCGCTCACTCCGGGTATCCAGGGCCCACTGCCGTCCGCGGGCAGCACGACACCTTCGTGGGCGGGCCGCGCCGCCGGAAGCCGCGTCTCGTCACCCTGTCCGCTGTGCGTCACCGGGACTCCTACACGTAAACCTACGGAATCGTCGGTTCACGCTACCGGGTGTACGAACGCCTCCGCACACCCTGTGGCCCCCGTAACACGAACGCGGCCCGGAACGCTGTTCCTACGCCGCCGCCTGGACCTCCACGCGAGCGCTGAACTCCCGGACCGCGGGCTCCGCCGCGTACGGCTCCAGCCGCTGCTGGAGGTCCTCCAGATACTCCGCGCCACGGCTCGACCGGAGCGTCCCCAGCAGCTCGACCGCCCGGGTGCCCGTGTGGCAGGCCGCCTCCACCTCGCGCTGCTGGACCTGGGCCGTCGCCAGCAGCACCAGACCGATCGCGCGGCGGCGCGCCCGGGACTCCGGGTGGCCGTCGAGCGAGTCGGCGGCGCACCGGGCCGCCGCCTCTGACTCGCCCAGGTCGCGGTGGCAGTGCGCGAGCTCGTCGGCGAGATACGCCTGGTCGAAATGGGCGATCCAGGAGGGATCGTCCCCGGAGTCCGGGTCGGCCCGGTCCAGCGCCGCCAGCGCCTTCCCGGCGACCTCGTGGCAGGCCCGTGCGTCGCCCAGCAGCGCATGGCCGCGCGCCTCGGCCGCGTGGAACATGGCCTGCGCCCGCGGCGTCACCCGCCCCCGCGCGCCCTCCTGCGCCGCCCGTGCCAGCTGCGCGATCTCCCGGGGGTTGCCGAGCTGCGCCGCGAGGTGGCTCATGGAGGCGGCCAGCACATAGCCCCCGTACGCCCGGTCGTCGGCCGCCTGCGCGAGGCGCAGCGCCTGGATGTAGTAGCGCTGGGCGAGTCCCGGCTGGCCGGTGTCCACCGCCATGTACCCCGCGAGCTCCGTGAGCCGGGCGACCGCCGCGAAGAGTTCACGGCCCACCGGTTCCCGGTACGAGCCCGAAAGCAGCCCGGACACCACGCTGTTGAGGTAGTGGACGACGACGGGCCGCACATGCCCGGATCCGAAGCGGTGGTCCAGCGCCTTGAGCGCCTCCGTCATCGCCCGGACCGCCTCGACGTCCGACGCCCCGACGCGCGCCCCGGCGGTCCGCTCCACCTGTGTGTCCGCCGCCGTGATCAGCCAGTCGCGGCTGGGCTCGACGAGCGCGGAGGCCGCGACCGTCGAGCCGGACAGGAAGTCGCGCCGGCCCACGTCGCTGCGCCACAGCTCGCAGACCTGCTCGATCGCCCCGAGCACGGTCGGCGCGAACTGGAGCCCGACGCCCGTCGCCAGGTTCTTCCCGTTGGCCATGCCGATCTCGTCGACCGTGACGGTGCGCCCCAACTTGCGGCCCAGCGCCTCGGCGATGATCCCCGGCGCCCGCCCGCGCGGCTGCTGGCCACGCAGCCACCGCGCCACGGACGTCTTGTCGTAGCGCAGATCGAGCCCGCGCTCCGCGCCGACCATGTTGACCCTGCGGGCCAGTCCGGCGTTGGAACACGCCGCTTCCTGGATGAGCGCCTGCAGCCGTTCGTTCGGCTGGCGGGCGACGAGTGGCCTCGCTGCCATGGATACCCCCTGCACCGGTCCCCACTGTTCGTGATCTTCCCTCGATCACTTCCCGGCGGTTGTCCGGAGAATGCCGATGAGCTCGGACGATTACGGGTGAATGCCGCTTCCCCGCTGGACGGGTGGGTCCGTACCCCCGTCGTCCGCCCGAAGGGCGGGCTCGGACCCACTCGTCCAGGGCTACCCTCCTGTCGCGCCGCCTCCGCACGCGCGCCCCCACCCGTGCACCCGTGCGCCCCGTTTGCAGGAACGATGGACCGCGCTCCGGCTCGTGCGCGCCCGTAACCCGTACTGGCGACGGGAGTTGAGCTCATCGTGGACGAGACCATGGAAGACGCCATCGAAGAGGCCACCGGCCTCCCGGAGTCCGTGCAGATCCCCCGGCAGCGCGGCGAGCAGCTGCTGGACAGCGCCGCGCGCTATGCGGAGGAGCGCCACTGGGACGTGTTCCCGGGCACCTGGCTGGAGGTCGTCGACCGCGTCGAGCGGTGCTCCTGCGGTGCGCCCGCGTGCGTGGCGCCGGGGGCGCACGCGGCCCGACCCGACTGGGCGAACCAGGCGACCGGCAGCGCCGCCGGCGCGCGCCGTATGTGGGCGAAGCAGCCGAAGGCGTCGATCCTGCTGCCCACGGGGCGGACCTTCGACGCGCTGGAGGTGCCCGAGTCCGCCGGATGTCTCGCGCTGGCCCGGATGGAGCGGATGGATCTCACCCTCGGCCCGGTGACCTGCACCCCGGACCGGCGGATGCTGTTCTTCGTGCTGCCGGGCGCGGCGCTGAAGGTCCCCGGTCTGGTGCGGAAGTTGGGCTGGTCGACCAGCTCGGTCGATCTGGTGGCGCGGGGCGACGGCCAGTACGTCGCGGCGCCGCCGACGCGCGTCGGCGGCCAGGGCGCGGTGCAGTGGGTGCGCAGGCCGACCGCGGCCAATCGCTGGCTGCCGGACGCGGAGGAGCTCATCAGCCCGCTCGCGTACGCCTGCGGGCGGGAGGCGGCCGCCCAGCGGGCACGCCGATCGTAGTGTTGCTCCCGTACAAACACGGGGACGACGGAAGGCGGCAGCACCATGCCGGACCAGACATCGGTTCACAGCGGCACAGACGGCCGAGGGGCGGGCGGCGCACCGGAGTCGGCGCCGCCCGCCGTCCGCGTCGAGGGGCTGTGGAAGCGGTTCGGTGAGCAGATCGCGGTCGCGGGCATCGATCTGACCCTTCCGGCGGGCCGGTTCATCGGCCTGGTCGGGCCGAACGGCGCCGGAAAGACGACGACGCTGTCGATGGTGACCGGGCTGCTCCGCCCGGACCAGGGGCGCGTCGAGGTCGCCGGTCACGACGTATGGCGGGACCCGGTCGAGGTCAAGGCCCTGATCGGCGTACTGCCCGAGGGGCTGCGGCTCTTCGAGCGGCTGTCGGGGCGCGAACTGCTCGCCTACACGGGCCGGCTGCGGGGGCTGCCGGGCGACGAGGTCGACAAGCGCGCCGCGCAGCTGCTCGACGTACTGGACCTGGCGGGGGCGCAGCACAAACTGGTCGTCGACTACTCGACCGGTATGCGCAAGAAGATCGGCCTGGCGGCGGCGCTGCTGCACAACCCCCGGGTGCTGTTCCTCGACGAACCGTTCGAGGGCGTCGACCCGGTCTCGGCACAGACGATCCGCGGCGTCCTCGAGCGGTACACCGCGTCCGGTGCGACGGTCGTCTTCTCCAGCCATGTGATGGAGCTGGTGGAGTCGCTGTGCGACTGGGTGGCGGTGATGGCGGCGGGCCGGATCCGGGCGCAGGGCACGCTGGAGGAGGTGCGCGGTTCGGCGCCGTCGCTCCAGAGCGCGTTCCTGGAGCTGGTCGGGGCGAATGGCCGTGACGCGGGCGAGTCGCTGGACTGGCTGGGCGGCGGTGCGCGATGAGCGGGTCGTTGACCTCCGTCGTCGTACGGCTGAAGCTGTCGCTGCTGGCCAACGGACTGCGCCAGTCGTCGGGGCGTACCGCGGCCTTTGTCGCCTCGGCGGTCGTGGCGCTGCTCTTCGCGGCGGGGCAGCTGGTGGGGCTGGTCCTGCTGCGCGGGGCGCAGAGCGCGGCCACGGTGGTGGTGCTGCTCATCGGGCTTGTGGCGCTGGGCTGGGCGTTCATGCCGCTGTTCTTCCCGAGCGGTGACGAGACGCTCGACCCGACCCGGCTGGTGATGCTGCCGCTGCGGCCGCGGCCGCTGGTCGCCGCGCTGCTGGTGGCCTCTGTGGTGGGCATCGGCCCGCTTTTCACGCTCTGTCTGGCGGTGGGCGGCGCGCTGGCGCTGGCGCACGGGGCGGTGGCGGTGCTGGTCGCGGTGGTGGCCGTGCCGCTGGCGCTGCTCGTATGCGTGGCGCTGGCGCGGGCGGTCGCCGCAGCCAACATCCGGCTGCTTACCTCGCGCCGGGGCCGGGACCTCGCGGTGCTCAGCGGTCTGGTGATCGCGGTGGGCATCCAGTTCGTGAACTTCGGCGCCCAGCGGCTGGGCAGGGCGGGCGGGCTGGAAGCGCTGGAGCCGGTGGCGCAGTGGGTGCGATGGGTACCGCCGGCGTCGGCGCTCGGGGCGGTCGACTCGGCCGGTTCCGGCGCGTACGGCACGGCGCTCGCACAGCTCGCGCTGTCCGCGGTGGCGCTCGGGGGGCTGCTGTACGCGTGGCAGCACAGCCTGACGCGGCTGATGACGGCCCCGGACGGTTCGACGCTCGCGGCCGCCTCGAAGCCGACGCGCGGGACGTCTTCGACGGGGCTGCACCGACTGCTGCCGGGCGGCCGCACGGGCACGGTCATGCAGCGCAGCCTGCGCTACGTCTGGCGGGACCCGAAGACCAAGGCGGCCTGGGTGACGGCGCTGGTCATCGGTCTGATCGTGCCGCTCTTCAACGCCCTTCAGGGCACCGGCTCGATCTACTTCGCCTGTTTCGCGTCCGGGATGCTCGGCATCCAGATGTACAACCAGTTCGGGCAGGACACCTCGGCGTTCTGGATGGTCGCCCAGACCATCTCCACGCCCCGTGACGCCTATCTGGAGCTGCGCGCCCGTGCGCTGGCGCTGCTGCTGATAACGCTCCCGTACACACTCCTGGTCACCGTCGCGACGGCGGCACTGCTGGGCAACTGGGCGGCGCTTCCGGAGGCCCTCGGGCTCGCGCTGGCGCTGCTGGGCGCGATGCTGGCGACGGGGGCGGTGGCGTCGGCACGGTTCCCGTACTCGATCCCGCAGGGCAGCGCGAAGAACGTCGCGCCGGGGCAGGGCGGTCTCGCCTGGATCTCCATCCTCGGCGGAATGATCGCCTCCGCCGTGCTGTGCGCACCGTTGATCGTGCTCACCGTCTGGCTGAACGCCACCGATGCCGAGTCGGCGCTGTGGACCCTACTGCCGATCGGGATCGCATACGGAGCTGTCGTGGCGTGGGGCGGGCTGCGGGTGGCCGCGCCGCAGACGGCGGGGCGCCTTCCGGAGATCCTCGCTGCGGTCAGCAAAGGCTGACGACGGGCCCGGGGCGCCTCGACCGGACGCCGGCCCCGGCGGGCGCCCGGTGGTTTCCAGTCGAAGGGGCGTACGGACCAGTGGTCCGGAATGGAACAACTTCCGGAAAGCAGCAGGTCAGCGCTTTGCTTCCGGCTGCACCACCCAGGAGCGTCCATATGCTGGACGACTCGCCATGCAGCCCACGCACCCCTTCCGAACAGCCCGAACGACCATTCGGTTCCTCTTTTGGATCGTGTGCGGCTGGAAACGGGTGATGAACGTGCGATCACCGTCCGCATCAGTAAGACTCCCGAACGCAATCGCACCCGCACACATCTCCAAAGGAGATTCACTCATGCGTTACCTGCTCACCACACTCGGAGCGGCAGCCTCCACCGCTGCTCTGCTCCTGACCACGACGGGCTCGGCTCAGGCGGCGGCGCCCGCGGCGCAGCACGTCGGGCCGGCCGCGCTCTACGCCCCCTCGGCGCTGGTGCTCACGCTCGGCCACGGCGACGAGGCCGCGACGGCGACCGTCGAGCGAGCGGTGACCCTGAGCTGCACACCCGCGCCGGCCGGCAGCCACCCGTCGCCCGAGTCGGCGTGCCAGGAGCTGGCGGCGGTGGGCGGCCAGTTCGGCCTGCTCTCCAGAACGTCCGACAGCCCGTGCACCCGCCAGTGGGACCCGGTCACGATCACCGCGAACGGCGTCTGGAAGGGCAAGCAGGTCGGTTGGTCGGCCACGTACGGCAACGCGTGCGAGATGACGGCGAGCCTGACCGAGGGTGGCTCGGTCTTCGCCTTCTGAGTTCTCCTCGCCTCCCCGCGATGCGGCGGACCGGGCCGATGACGGCGGCCCGGTCCGCCGCGCTCATGCGGGCGGAACGCTCATACGGGCGGAACGGGGAGCGCGGAACCTCAGGAGGTCAGGACACCGTCCAGGAACGGCTCGATCGCGGCGCGCCAGGCTGCGGGCTGGTCGTAGTGGACGAGATGGCCCGCGTCCGCCACTTCCGCATACGCCCCGCGGGGCAGCACCCGGACCATCTCCTGGGCCTCCGCGCGGCCCAGCTCGCCGTCGAGGCCGCGGACGACGAGGGTGGGGCACTGGACCTGGGCGAGGGAGTCCCAGTGGGCGTCGTGGACCCAGGTCTCGCGCGAGACGAGCATCTGGCGGCGGGAGAAGACGGGCCGCCAGCCGTCCAGGCCCTCGGCCATCACCTCCGCGAAGAACTCGCCCCGCGCGGGATTCGGCCGCTCCACCCAGGGATCGTCCTCGCCGAACCACTTGCGGACGTCCGCGAGGGTCGCGAAGGGGACGGGCCAGGAGCGGAACCAGTCCTCCCACTCGCGCTGGGAGGCGGCGCCGAGCGCGGAGGCCCGCATGTCGCAGATGACCAGGGCCTGGACGAGGTCGGGACGCTCGGCTGCCAGCTGCCAGGCGGTGAGGGCGCCCATGGAGTGGCCGATGAGGATCACCGGGGCGAGGTCCAGCCGCTCGACCGCCGCCGCGGCGTCCGCGACATACGCCTCCCGTGTGAAGGACCCGTCCGCCGGCTTCTCGCTGCGGCCGTGGCCGCGCTGGTCGAGCGCGACCGCACGGTGCCGCTCGGCGAGCCAGCGAGCCGTGGAGGCCCAGTGGGAGGCGCGGCCCATCAGCCCATGGAGCAGTAAGACTCCCGGGGAACGGTCCGTGTCACTCCGCCCCTTCGGCGGGTCGGCGAACTCCCAGGCAGCGAGGCGTACGCCGGCCGCTCCTGTCACGTCGATGCGCCGCACCATGGTCCTGGCACCCCCTTCTGTCCTGCGGATCTCGCCACTCTCGGAAGCGATGGAGAAGTGATCGACAAGCGATCGAGTCACGCCAGACTATCGAACCTCTATTCGAAAATCGGGGCCACGCGCCCAAGACCCCTCGTTCGAGTGACCACACTCAAGGATTGACGGCCTCCGCCGAGGGGAGATCTTCTGCGGGAGGCGGGCCGCTCGGGGAAACCGGTCCGTGGGGAGTGACCCTGGGAGCTCGGGGCTCCGGGTCGCACAGGGGAGGACAGGCCCCGGTGCCCTTGGGCGCCGGGGCCCTCCATATGTCCGTACGGCATCGCCCACCCCCAGCCATATGCCTCAGCCACAGCGTGGCACGCGAATCGCCCGGGCGCTGCCATTCCGCACGGAAAGCGGATTCCACGCCCCTACGTGGCCGGAGTGGCACGGCTGCCTTCGTCGCCGGAGTGGCACGGCTGCTGCTCCGCGGGCTCCTCCTGCGGATCCACCAGGCTCCTGCCGCGGCTCACCGGGGTCCTGCCGCGGCTCACCGGGGTCCAGCCGCGGCTCACCGGGGTCCAGCCGCGGCTCACCGGGGTCCTGCCGCGGCTCGCCGGGGTCCAGCTGTGGTCCTGCCGCGGTCCGGACCACGGCCCGATCGCGGCCCGGAAAAGGCGCACGCCCGCACCGCGAGAGCGGTACGGGCGCGTCGGACTACGCCGGGGGAGGGCCGGGAACGGCTGCCGGAAGAGGCGGCTTCCCGGCCCGGCCTCAGCGCTTGGCCACGAACACATGGGAGGCGACATCCGCCTCCAGCTCCGCCGCCTCGCCGCTGCTGCCCACGAGCACCCCGCCCGCGGACTCCGTCACGCTCACGACCGAGCCCGGCTGCACGCCGGCCCGCCGCAGCGTGTACATCAGCTGGGCGTCGGTCTGGATCGGCTCACCGATGCGCCGGACGACGACCGTCTTGCCCTCCGTGCCCGCGTCGAGCTCGGCCAGACTCACCATGGAGTCGTCGAGGAACGGGTCGGCCTCCGCCTTCTCGCCCAGCTCCTCCAGGCCCGGGATCGGGTTCCCGTACGGAGACTCGGTCGGGTGGCGCAGCAGCTCCAGCACCCGCCGCTCGACGGCCTCGCTCATCACGTGCTCCCAGCGGCACGCCTCGGCGTGGACCTGCTCCCACTCCAGGCCGATCACGTCGACCAGGAGGCACTCGGCCAGCCGGTGCTTGCGCATCACGCGCGTCGCGAGCCGCCGGCCCTCCTCGGTGAGCTCCAGATGCCGGTCGCCCGCGACCGTCACCAGGCCGTCGCGCTCCATGCGCGCCACGGTCTGGCTGACCGTCGGACCGCTCTGGTCGAGCCGCTCCGCGATCCGGGCGCGCATGGGGACCACGCCTTCCTCTTCGAGCTCGAGGATGGTGCGGAGGTACATCTCCGTGGTGTCGATCAGTCCGGACATACGTGCCCCTCGATGCTGTGACATAAAGAATCGTGCGATGGCCCTGGCTCAATTCTGACGCATCGCACTGACAACCGGGCCCCACCGTGAGAAGCCCCGTACCGAGCCCGTATTGACAGAGCAATGGTCCAGACCGCACGGTGATCCGCGACACGACGAGAAGGGGGCCTCGGCAATGGGCGAGAACACGCTGGCGGGTCAGTTCTTCGATGCCGCGATCGGCCTGCTGGAGCGCGTACGCGACGAGGAGGCCGCCAGCATCGCGGCCGCCGGAACGGCCATCGCGGACACCGTCGCCGCGGGCGGCCGGCTCTTCGCCTTCGGCGCGGGCCATTCCTCGCTGGCCGCGCAGGAGGTCGTCTACCGCGCGGGCGGCCTGGCCCTGATGAACCTGCTCGCGGTACCCGGAGTCGTCGGCGTCGACGTCATGCCCGCCACGCTCGGCTCCGCGCTGGAGCGCGTGGACGGCCTCGCGAGCGCGGTCCTCGACACCAGCCCCGTCCGCTCCGGCGACCTGCTGATCATCGTCTCCCTCTCCGGCCGCAACGCGCTTCCCGTCGAGATGGCCATGAACGCGCGGGCCCTGGGCCTCACGGTGATCGGCGTGACGTCGGTCGCGTACGCCACGGGAGGTACCTCCTCGCGGCACGCCTCCGGCACGTACCTCAAGGACCACTGCGACATCGTCCTCGACTCCAAGATCGCGATCGGTGACGCGGAGCTTACGGCCGAGGGCGTCGCGGCCCCGTTCGCCCCGGCGTCGACGGTCGTCACCAGCGCGCTGATGCAGGCGACGATGGCGGCCGCGGTGGGCGAGCTGGCCGGACGGGGCATCGAGCCGCCGCTGCTGCGCTCCGGCAACGTCGACGGCGGCCACGAGTGGAACGGCCGGGTGATGTCGGAGTACGCGGACCGGATCTTCTACCGCCGCTGATCCCCGCTGCCGCGGGAGGGACCGGGCGTGCGGCCGAGCCCGCGCAGCCACGGCTCCGCGAACGCGGGCTCCTCGGCCATCAGGCTCCCGATCCGGTTCCGGGCCGCGCGCTCCCGCCCGTACCGTCACGAGCGCGACCGCCTCGGCACGTCCCGCCCGGTCCGCCGTGAGGGCACTGTTCGAGCCGTACACCTTCGGCAGCCGACGATCCCGAACCGGGTCTGGACGGCGCCCATGTGCCGGTACGGCGCCGAGGCGTCCGCCCCGGACGCGGGCGTCCCCAACGACTGGTACTTCGCCCCATACGCCGCCCGCGCGGCCGGCGGCACCGGACTGATCCCGGGCCCTCTCGTCGTGCTGCGCGACCGGGAGCGGCCGGGGAGTGGCCGTGTGCGACGACGGCACGTCACTCCTCGCCCCGCACCCCGGCCAGGTCCAGTGCCGCGGCCACGCGCGTCGCCACGCACTCCGCGTAGACGGCGTCGGGACGTTCGAAGGCCGGGCGGTTCGCGGCGCGCAGGAAGGTGAGAACGCCGAGGGTGCGGCCGCGGCTGCGCAGGACCGTGCACAGGGCGTGGACCGCGTCGCGCGGCCACTGGCGTTCGGCCGCCCATGCCGCGGGGCCGGCCGCGCCCGCCCTGCCGCCCGCGCTCGCACGGACCGCGCCGGTCCGGTCCATCGCCTGCAACGCCGGATGCCCCGGGGCGTAGCGCACCGGAATCCCCGCGCCCGCCACCCGCGCCACCGGGCCGAGCGCGCCCGAGGGAGTCGCCGCCGCGCGGACCAGCCGGTCCCCGCCCGGCGCGACCACATCGACCAGCGCATGGTCCGCGAAGCCCGCAAGGGCGAAGTCCACCTGCGCCGTCGCCGCCTCCATCGGATCCTCGCACTCGGCCGCTGCCCGCGCCGCCCGGTGAAGCTGGCTGAAGCGGAACCGCAACCGGTCCGCGTCCCGCTCCGCCAGCTTCTGCTCGGTCACGTCCTGGAACAGCCAGCCGACGCCCAGCGGCACGGGCTCCTCCGCGAGCGGCGACGCCAGGCGCAGGAATCCGCTGCGCCAGCAGCGCCTGCGCTCCCCCTCCTCCGCGCGCACCGCCACCCACAGATCGGCGAGCCCCTCGGGCGCGCCCTGCGCGAGCACATGGTGCAGCGCACCCTCCAGCTCCTCCGCGCCCTGCACGACCAGCTCGCCCAGCGGCCGGCCGAGCAGTGCCGTACGCCCGCCGGAGCCCAGCATCCGGGCCGCGTTCGCGTTGACGACCGCCGGGCGCAGATCGACGTCGACGAGGACGACACCCCACGAGGCGTCCTCGAACAGCGCCTCGCTCAGCGCGATCGAACGCTCCAGGTCGATCTGCGCGTGCACCTCGCTGAAGGCGCAGTACACCCCGGCGGGCTTCCCGTCCGCACCACGCACCCCGGCCGACTGCGTCCGTACGAGCACCCGCCCGCCGTCCTTGCGCAGCAGCGCGAACTCATGGACCTGCCGCCCCGGCACGTGCATCGCGCCCATCAGCCGTCCGTGCACCTCGTCCGCGTCCGCGGCCCGCACGGCCCAGCCCGCGAACCCGCGCCGGCCGACGGCCTCCTCCGGGGACCAGCCGAGGATCCGCTCGGCCTCCCGGTTCCAGTGCGTGATCACACCGCCCGCGTCGAACGCGCACAGCGCCGCGTCCATCCCGTCCAGCAACGCGGCCAGCAGATCCGACCCGGGCCCGTCCCGCTCCGGATCCCGGTCCCGCTCCCGGTTCGGCTCCGGCTCGTCGGGTCCGGGAGCATGGGCTGTCTCACTCCTGGACGCACTCATCCCGGCACCCCCTGCAGGACGTGTACTCACGTGCAGGCGCACGCTCCGCCATTCAACTGGAACGTGACGCAGGACACATGAATTTCCCGGAAATCGTTGCAGCTCAAAAAAGGGTTGAGCATGCCCGCGTAGGTTCCTAGTGTGTGACGCACGTGGAAAGGAGGTGGTTCGGAAGTGATTTCTTACCGGACGAGCGAGGTGGCTGCGGGCTGACGGCCCGTCGTCGCACTCTGTGCACCTCGGCAGGCCGTCTGCCGAAATCCAAGCAGTCACCGACCCGCGGGCTCGCCGGTACGTCCGGCCGGCTTCCTCTTCGGAGGAGACCTGAGCCCGCGGGTTTCTGCGTTTCTCGGAGGACCCGGGCTCACGCCCGGCCGAGGCTGCCGGTGCGCAGGGCGCGGGACTCCCCCATCCGCAGGACGCCCGCAGCGGCCGCGAGGAGCAGGGCGCTCAGGGCGGCGAGGGCGACGAGCCCGGCCGGGGCGGGGCCAGGTCGGTGAGGGTACGGGCCTCCAGGAGGGCACCGCGGACCACGAGCAGGCTGCCGGTGCTGTCGGGCACGGCACGCGGCTCGCGGCTGCGGCCGAAGCGGGCGGTGCTGGTGGTGGACCGGGGGGTGCTGGTGGTGGCCCGGAGCGCACGGTGCGGCATGTGCAGTTCCCGGTCACGGGCGTCCCGGCGGACGTGGAGACGGCGCTGGAGCAGGTGCGGGCGCTGGCCGGCGGGTCGCCCGCGGGGCCGGCGGGGCAGCGGTCCGCCTCGCCGAGAGGTCGGCGCCGTGCGGTCATAGCGCCGACCGCCGACCGGCCGGAGCGCCGGAGGTCAGGGCGCCAGGCGCTCGATTCGCCAACCCGTGGGCTCGTCCGCTGCGCGTACGTAGCGGAGCCGGTCGTGCAGCCGGTTCTCATGGCCCTGCCAGAACTCGACCGTCTCCGGGGTGACGCGGTAGCCGCCCCACTCCGGCGGGACCGGCACCTGCTCGCCCTCCGGGTAGCGGGCGGCGAGCTCCTCGTAACGGCCCGTCAGCTCCGCGCGGGAGGCGATCACGGAGGACTGGGGGCTGGCCCAGGCGCCGAGCTGGGAGCCGTGGGGGCGGGTGCGGAAGTACGCCGCCGTCTCGTCGCGGCCGACGCGGGCGGCCGTGCCGGTCACGATGATCTGGCGGGTCAGCGGGTGCCAGGGGAAGAGCAGCGAGATGTGGGGGTTGGCGTCGAGCTCGCGGCCCTTGCGTGAGGTGTAGTTCGTGTAGAAGACGAAGCCGCGGTGGTCGAAGTGCTTGAGCAGCACCGTGCGGGAGGACGGCCGGCCGTCGGGGGTCGCCGTGGAGACGATCATGGCGTTCGGCTCGTGCAGGTGGCCGGTCGCGGCGTCCTTGAACCAGTGGACGAACTGTTCCATCGGCTCGGGGGGCAGGTCCGCGTCGTCGAGCGGGGTCGAGCGGTAGTGCTCGCGCATGGCGGCGGGATCGAGGGCGTCGTCGGTCACGGGATCATCCTGCCCCAGGGCCCGGGGGGCCGGGGGCCGGGGACCACGCCCGTCCGGGGGCCGGAGTCTGCCCGGCACCGAGTGCCGTTAACCCTTCGGGACCGGATCGGCGCAGTGTGCCGGATGTCACGCTTCCCCGCATCAGTGGAACCGGCCAAAATCATGGGCTGGGCCGCTGTGGCCTCCCTACGACGCGGATGGGGTGACCACCCGCCGCTCGGGGCATCACCGGGGTGACCCACCCGGGCCGAAGCTTTTCTCGCACACATCATGAGGAGCCGCCTGATGTCCGATTTCGTACCCGGACTTGAGGGAGTCATCGCGTTCGAGACGGAGATCGCGGAACCCGACAAGGAAGGCGGCGCGCTCCGCTACCGCGGCGTCGACGTCGAGGATCTCGTCGGCCATGTCTCGTTCGGGAACGTGTGGGGCCTGCTGGTCGACGGGGCGTTCAACCCCGGGCTGCCGGCCGCCGAGCCGTTCCCGATCCCGGTCCACTCCGGTGACATCCGTGTCGACGTCCAGTCGGCGCTCGCCATGCTCGCGCCGGTGTGGGGCCTGAAACCGCTCCTTGACATCGACGAGGCGCAGGCCCGGGAGGACCTCGCACGGGCCGCCGTCATGGCGCTGTCGTACGTGGCACAGAGTGCCCGCGGGCAGGGGCTGCCGATGGTGCCGCAGCGCGAGATCGACAAGGCGCAGTCGGTCGTCGAGCGGTTCATGATCCGCTGGCGCGGCGAGCCGGACCCGAAGCACGTCAAGGCCGTTGACGCCTACTGGACGTCGGCCGCCGAGCACGGCATGAACGCCTCCACCTTCACCGCCCGGGTCATCGCCTCGACCGGTGCCGACGTCGCCGCCGCGCTCTCGGGTGCGGTCGGCGCCATGTCCGGCCCGCTGCACGGCGGTGCGCCGTCCCGTGTGCTCGGCATGATCGAGGAGATCGAGCGGACCGGCGACGCGACGGCGTACGTCAAGCAGGCGCTGGACAACGGCGAGCGTCTGATGGGCTTCGGCCACCGTGTGTACCGGGCCGAGGACCCGCGCGCCCGCGTCCTGCGGCGCACGGCGAAGGAGTTGGGCGCGCCGCGCTTCGAGGTGGCGGAGGCGCTGGAGAAGGCCGCGCTGGAGGAGCTGCACGCGCGCCGTCCTGACCGGGTCCTGGCGACCAACGTCGAGTTCTGGGCGGCGATCATGCTGGACTTCGCCGAGGTCCCTGCACACATGTTCACCTCGATGTTCACCTGCGCCCGCACGGCCGGCTGGTCGGCGCACATCCTGGAGCAGAAGCGCACCGGCCGTCTGGTGCGCCCCTCGGCCCGGTACGTCGGCCCGGGCAGCCGCGACCCGCGCGAGATCGAGGGCTACGCCGACATCGTCGGCTGAGTTCGGATCGTCGGGCCGCCCGCCCGCGCACTCCGCGTGGGGCGGGCGGCGCGCTGATCAGGAAACCAAGGCGGCGTCGAGGTAGTCCTGTACCGGCTCGAACAGTCCGTACGGCACGTACTGCGAGATCTCGCCATGAGCGACCCAAGCCAGTTCGGCCAATTCCTCGGTGTCAGCGACATGGGCGGTACCGCCCACCACCTCGCAAGCCGTGTACGACATCAGTCGCCCTGTCTTCGGGTGGACACGCTCGCCGAGCAGCTTCACGGCGGCCACGTCCAGGCCGGTCTCCTCCCGGGTTTCGCGCACGGCGGCGTCTTCGCGTGCCTCGTCGGGCTCGACTTCACCGGCCGGGAATTGCCAGGACAGCTGCCCTTCGTTGACCCGGCGGCGGACCATGAGCACACGCCCCTGTTGGACGACGATGGCCGCGGCGATGTCCGGTCGTTCCTCCGCGTTCTGCTGCGTCACGTCTGCTCCTCCAGGACTGCCAGGATGGGTGGAAAGATCGTATCGACGGGGATGAAGCGGGCTACCGCGTTTCTGGGAACCCACATGACGTCGACGTTCTCCACCGCGTCCGTGTTGGTTGCCTCCCCCGCCAGGTACTCGCAGAGGAAGTACTCGCACAGCACCCCCGTAACGGGATGCACGCGGTTGCCGACGTGCCGCCGGACCGCACAGTGGACACCTGTCTCATCCAGCGTTTCCCGCACTGTGATGGTCTCCCCCTTCGCGCCCGGCTTGATGACCCCGGCCGGGAACTGCCATGTGATTCCGGCAGCGTCGACGTCTCTTCGGCACACCAGCAGGACGTCGCTCTCGCGGATGACCACAGCGATGGCTACGCGGAGTGCCTGCGCGCCGACGGGCGCCTGCTCTATTGATGCCCGATCCCTCGTCATCATGAGCGCGAAACGCTGTCGTGCCGCGGCGGAAGCCTGTTCATGAGCGGTGTCGAGTAGCTGTTGCATCTCCCCGCGGGGCACCACGTTTTCGTCGGCGTGCCAGGCAGCCACAGTCCTCACCCCGATGCCCAATTTCGCGGCGAACTGCTCGTTGCTCAGACGTAGGGCGGACTGCAGTAGGCAGGCGTACCGACCGGTCCAGCGCTCGATCGCGTCCACGAACCTGTTCCTTCCTCACCGCCACTATCGGTACAGGAACCCGTGCACTGAAAGTGCACTCCCACCGCACTGGCGCTTCATGGTTGTACGGGGAAAGCCCCGGAAGAATCTCTGTCACCAGGGCCGAGGAATCGCCTGACACCGGCTGAGTCCCTGGAAGGCGTGTACGAGGCGCGGAGGCGCCGGATGACCACGAGGAGATCCTAAATGCGCGTCCCCGATGGATAGCAGTTAGAGGGAAGTTGGCCGAATCGGACCTCTCAGCTTGGCAGGGTGGGCCGTACGGCTTCGGGTGTTCATCAGTCCCGGCCGGTCCGCACGTCCGAACCGCACCGCTGACGCCGGTAACCTCAACGAATGATGGCTGATCCGCCGTCATGTTCGGTTGCCAGCAATGCGAAAGGGAGTCAATGGCCGAGGTTCAGGCACACACTGTCGAGCGCACGCTCGTCCTGCTCAAGCCCGATGCGCTGACGCGTGGCCTGGCAGGAAGAATCATCGCTCGATTCGAGGATGCTGCACTGAAGATCGTCGGTACGAAGATGAAGTGGATGGACGAGGAGTTCACGCGTCGTCACTACTTCGATTTGGAAGAACGGTTGGGTGCGGAGGTCTACAACGTCACCGCGACATTCATGCAGCAGGGACCGGTCGTTGCCCTGGTGCTGGAAGGCTTCGACGCCATCGCCACCGTCCGCAAGATCGTCGGTAGCACGTACCCCAACCAGGCTCCGGCAGGCACGGTGCGAGGCGACTTCTCTCACTACAGCGCGGCAGCCAGCATCGCCTCGGGCAAGGCAGTCGCAAACCTCGTGCACGCCTCCGGCAACGCCGAGGAGGCCAAGCAGGAGGTGGAGCTGTGGTTCGACAAGGACGAGCTACAGGACTACAAGACGCTGGCCGAGATCTACACGTACTAGCAGCGGGTCACTGCGTCACCACGGGGACACCCGGGCGTTGATCACCACTGGGGCACGACCGTCTGATCCGAGAGAGAACTATGACCAACCCGACCCGCTTGGCCTCCACCAACGAACTGGAGTCGATCTTCCAGCGTGAGCTGGCGACCGATCAGTGGGCGGCCACCGAGACCGCGTACGCCCTGGCCGTGCGCCATCGCGACCTGGGCGACTGGCCCACGGCGCGCGAGTGGGCCCAGCAGTGCCTGCGTCTACTGGAGGCCTTCCCCAGCGAGACGGAAGAGCAGGTCGCCACCGGCCGCACGTCGGTCGGAGGCGTCCAGCTCCCGACCTACCTGCACTCCGGAGTCGTCGGGGAGCGCTTCGGCACCCTCGGCTGACACTCGCCGACACACCGGGGTGGTGCGGCCGACACCCGCATCAGCCGCACCACCCCGCACTCGACCACCAATCCCATAGCGATCGCCCGACCGGACAGGCCCCCGCACGGCAGGGTCCGGCTGGCTTCGCCATGCCCGAAACGAGGAGAGGCAGCAGCCCCGTGGCCATCGAGATCGAGATGCGTGCCCGCTTCACCAAGGAGGTCCGCGACCAACTCGTCACCCGCCTGAAGGCGGACGGGGAGGACCTGGGCCTCGACGACAAGCACATCTACTTCTACGTGCTCCCCGACCAGCTACTGAAGGTCACCGACAACACCGCCGCCCGCACCGCCAAGATCACTCTCAAGGGGAGCAAGATCGGGCAGGGCGCAGCCTTCGCAGAGACCGAGTTCCCCATCGCCCCCGCCGACGTTCCCTCTGCGGTGAAAGTGTTCAACGCCCTCGGGTTCGAGACGGCGATGCACGAGGCGTTCAACTTCCGTCACAACTTCCGCTTCGACGAGATCGAGATCGCGGTCAAGTGGAGTGAGGTGTGGGGCTACCACGCCGAGTTCGAGGTCCTACTGGAGGACGGCGCCTCGGACGCCGCCCGTGCCCAAGCCGAAGGCAGGATCACCGACGTCGCCACGGCACTCGGGGTGACCTTGATGACGGAACAGGAGCTGGCTGACTTCACGGCCGCCTTCGACACCGCAGAGAGGGAGCGCAAGGAGCGCGAACAGCAGGCCGCGCCGATCCGGTAGGCAAACATCACCGCGGAGACCACCGAGGGGGTGGGCACGAAATGAGCACGACCCCATTGACCGCAAGTCTTTTCGACCTGGCTGCCCGAGGGCAGCTCCCGCTCCACCAGCACATGGACCACGCCACCATCGCATGGGTCAGCGACAACCGGCCCGACCTCCCGCCGACGCCGACGCCGCCCTTGCGCCCGCACTCGAAGGAGCTCCTCGCACACAGCGGGCTGTCCACCCGGTGGTGGGCCGACCCCCGCCTGTACACGTCACTCCACGGCGTCCGGCACGCCATGAGGACGGCGGCACTAGCCGCCGTCCTCGCCGAGGCAAACGGCCTCGACGACGCCGACACCGCCACAGTGATCCTCGCCGCCGCCATACACGACTGCCAGCGTCGCCACGACAAGGACGACCGCGGGCACGGTGCCCGCGCAGCCGTCTGGCTCGCCGCGAACGCCGACGCCGTCTGGGGCCACTTCGGCCTCACCGCCGCACCGCGGCGCATCGTGCAGGCGGCCACGGCCGTCCGACTGCACGACATCCCGTACGAGGCGTTCACCGGCGCCGACAAGTCCGACCACGCCCGGGCCCAGCGCATAACCGACGTGGTCAAGGCGGCCGACGCCCTGGACCGCTACCGCCTGCCGAAACTGAAGTGGTGGCCGGACGCCCAGTACGTCCGCGAACCCGCCTTCGACCAGTTGCGCGGCCTCGCCTTCGACCTGGTCCTGGTCTCCGAGCGGGCCTACCTCGGCGGGGCCAGCGGCACCGCGGCCGTTCGCTACGCGCTCGCCGAGAAGGGCCTCCTCTGACCATGGACTTCATCGACGCCTACCATCTGTGGGCCGACGCCCACGCGTTCTTCGACTCCGCTCTCATCCCCGGTCCTGCCGACCACACCGACCCCCTCGCGGCCCAGGTCGCGGGCTGGGACAAACGGCTCTCCGAGGAGACCCCGAACGGTCACCTCCTGCGGGAGAACGCCCTCTTCGAGGCCCTGAGCGGCAGCGGCAAGCTGCACCTGTTGCACGTCACCCACGCCCTGGAGGAAATCAGCCGGCAGGGAGTGCTCTACCCGTCGGGCGGCTGCCTCGTCGGGAGCATCTACTGCGCGCCGCTCACCGCGACCAACCAGGGCTTCCGCATGCACAACCTGGGCTCCTACGTCCTGACCAAGGAAGCACCGGCCTTCCTGGCCAATCTCGGGGTCACCGATCGCGTTCCCACGCCGCTGATCTTCGAGATCCACACTCCACCGCAGGCGTACCGTGGGCTTGCCGGCGTGGACTACCTGCGGCTCGGCCTCATCCACCTGAAGATCTACAGCCACCTCGAATACCTGCTGAGCAAGAACGAGCGGCACCAGCTGCGCGAGACCGTCGTCAGCCGGGTCAAGAACTCGGCCGCGTTCCTCGCCACCGCTGCCGCTGTCGCCTACCAGCGCACCCAGGTCGACGCCGAGCCGTTCCTGAAGCTGCTCGACGAGACGATCCCTCGCCTGCCGATCCTCGGCTACCTGTACTTCGAGGTGGTTGCCGAGTACCTGATGCTCCACTCGAGCTCCCACCACACCCGGCGCCTGGCCGAGCTCGGCGAATTGAACAACTGGCTGTACAAGGAGATGCTCTTCGCCTCCTTCCCCGCCATGGCCGGCAAGTTCGACCTCGCGAGGTTCCGCCCCCGCCCGAAGCAGTTGGCCGCGCTTATGCGCCGAGTCGACCCGACCATCGACACCATCCACGCGAGCGCCTACCTGGTCGAGCGGATCAGCTACCTTGTCGCCGCCCGCCTCTTCGCGCACGGCGACGCCCCCGAAGCCTGGCACCACACGCACTGGGAGTTCGACTCCCTGGCCGCCCAGCTCGGACCGCTCCTCGGCCACCTGATCCACCGGGAACTGCGCACCTTCGGCCGCTACCCCGACTTCTACTTCTACTTCGACCAGCACAAGGCACTGCAAGCCTGGAACTACTGGAACCACATGGACATCGTCGCCCCGTTCAACGGCACGATGCCCAAGGGCGAGATCGGCATCAACCCGGCCTACCCCAACCTCGACTACCGCGTATGGCGCGCTGAGCAGGACGATGCCGACCACCTCCACCCGGCCGAAGAACTCACGCTGACCATCGCCCCGCGTCTGGTGGACATCAAGTACACCCTGATGCGCAACAACCAGTGGATCGCCCCCGCGCCCAGCGTCGCCTGATTACCGCCGCCGCCGCGGCCCACCCCACCCCCGAGCAACCTCACACGCAGGAGATTCGTGATGAGTTCCTCCGGCATGCCCTCCGTCGACATCCTCGGCAAGCAGATCGCCTCCGTCCTGGCCGACCCGGCCATCACCCACGGCCTGGCCCGCACCCTCAGGGCCGCGGCCAGGGAGATCGAACTCCAGCGCAGCCACCGCACCAGCCGACGCTCATGGCCCAACGGCCGGATCAACGGCAAACCCACCAAGATCCAGATCGGCGGCGGCGCCCACCGCATCGACGGATTCTTCAACATCGACCTCGTCCCGCCTGCCGACCTGCTCTGGGACATCCGCGAGGGCGTCCCCCTCCAGAGCGACAGCGCGAACCAGATCTTCTCCGAGCACTTCCTGGAGCACATCGACTACCCGCGCTCAGCCAAGCACTTCGTCCACGAGGCCCATCGCGTCCTCGTACCGGGCGGCCGGATCATCACCGGCGTCCCTGACGCCGCTTTCGCCCTGAGTCACTACCCCGGCCCCCTGGACTCGTCCGACGAGACAATCGAGCGCTGGTACACCAAGCGCGACTGTCGTGGTGACATCAACACGCGGCTCGACCTCGTCAACCTCGTCTTCCGCGACCAGGACGACGACCCGACGTACACCCCGCACCTGTGGGCCTATGACCACGAGAAGCTCGACCAGCTCTTCACCGAGGCCGGCTTCAACACTGTCGAGCCCTGTACGTTCGACCCCACCATCGCCAACCCGAAGCGCCGCTGGGGCAGCGTCTACGTCGTCGCCACGAAGTAGCCGCACAAGCAACCCGCGAGTCAGGAACGCCTCGTCCCCAACTCCTCCGGACTCACGGGCCTCCACTTACGCCAGGGCGCCACGCATCCGCCCGGCCACGCCGCCGAGGTAGCCACCCGCATGAACCAGATCCCACAGTCGATCAGCGAACTGACGCTCGTCGCCACACCCAGCGCCGTCGCCTGGGCTCGGCGCCATACCGTCAACGTCCTCAGGCGTTGGCGCTTCTCTGCCGAGGCCATCGAAGTCGCCCGACTCCTCGTATCGGGATTGACCACCAACGCCATCCAGCACACCAAATTGACTGAGACATCTGAAACAGCCGCCGTTGAATCCGCCCGCCCCGGCACGATCGTTCTCAGCCTCTGGCCCACCGACGGCGGCATCGTGCTCGCGGTTAGCGATCCGGACCCCCGACCGCCGTTAGCCCGCACCGACGATGCCAGCGCCACCGGGGGCCGTGGACTCATCCTCGTCCAGGCGATGGCGAGTCGCTGGGGCTACTACCAGCCGGGACGCCGAGCAGGAAAGGTCGTCTGGGCGGAGGTTCTCGCTCATCCCAGCGCCGCGGTCGGCGAGTCAGGCGCTGGCCATCCCCAGTCAGTCCGTGTGATCATCAGGCGTGTTCTGACGGGTCTGCGCGAGCTCTAGCTCGGTCTCATTCAGCCCAGCGCTTCGTCCAGCAGCCGCCCCCACAGCGCCACCACCCGCCCGCGCCGCATCCCGTCGTCCGTCAGCAGGTTCGCCAGCCCGAGGCCCCGGGCCATGTCGAGCAGGCCCTGGACGGTCTCCCGCACCCCCGGCATGGACTCGTCCGCGCCGAGCAGTTCGACGGCTATCCGGTGGGTCTCGCGGCCGACGCGGGTTTCCAGTTCGGTGACCCGGGCGCGCAGCTGATCCGCGTGGGGGGCGTTGGACGCCGCGACCCACAGGTGCAGCGCGGCGCGGAAGAGCGGGCCGGTGTAGAGGTCGACCAGGGCTTCGACCACGGCCGCGCGGCTCTGCACCGGCAGGGCGCGCAGGGCGGAGGAGCGTTCTTCCGCGACGTATTCGACGGCGGCCGTGAAGAGGTCCTCCCTGGTCGGGAAGTGGTGCTGTGCCGCGCCCCGTGAGACCCCGGCCCGCTCGGCGACCACCGAGACGGTCGAGCCCGCCCAGCCGTGTTCGGCGAGGCAGGCCACCGCGGCCTCCAGGAGCCGCTGCCGGGTGGCCCGGCTGCGGTCCTGCTTCGGGGCGGTCACAACAGCCATGCAGGATCCCGTCGTTCGAGGAAGGCGGTCATCCCCTCGCGCGCCTCCGCCGAGGCGAAGAGCGACGCCGAGCGCTGTACGAGATCCTCCGCGTCGCGGTCGAAGGTCTCCCGCACCCTAGCCGTGAGCAGCTGTTTCGTCGCGTCCAGGGCCACCGGGGAGGCCCTGCGCAGGCCGTCGAGCACGGGCGCGAGCGCCGTGTCCACATCGTCCGCGACGGTGGTCAGAAGTCCGATGCGGGCCGCCTCCGCCGCGTCGAAGCGCTCTCCGCCCAGGTAGTAGCGGGCCGCCGCGCGCGGCTCCAGGCGGGGCAGCAGCGGCAGTGAGATGACGGCGGGGGCGACCCCGATCCGCACCTCCGTGAAGGCGAAGTCCGAGTCCGCCGACGCGGCGGCGATGTCGCAGGCGCCGACGAGCCCGATGCCTCCGGCCCGCACCCGGCCCGCGATCCGGGCCACCACCGGCTTGGGCAGCTCGACGATCTGCCGCAGCAGTGCGACGAACGTGTACGGGTTCGGCGGCTCCTTCAGGTCGGCGCCCGCGCTGAAGGTGCCTCCGGTGTGGGTCAGGACCACGGCCCGTACGGCCGGGTCCTTCGTGCAGGTGGTCAGCGCGTCGGCCAGCTCGCCGACGAGCCGCGCCGAGAGGGCGTTGCGGTTCGCCGGCGAGTCCAGCGTCAGGGTGGTGACGCCCCGCTCGGACGCCGTGCCGATCAGGCTCACGCGTTCTCCCTTTCGCAGTCGCGTAGTTCGCGGCGGAGGAAGCCCTTGTACTTGTTGGCACCCACCACTCCTCCAAGGGGGTGGAGCCCTTCCCTCACGGGTTAGGTTTTCTGCTTCGCTGACGACTGCCTCTCAGGAGTGCTCCGTTGAGGTCTTACACCGTCTCCACAGACTGTCACCGCCAGCCCGGCGGCCAGAATGTTCTTTGCTGCGTTCACGTCGCGGTCGTGGACTGCTCCGCAGTCGCACGTCCACTCGCGAACGTTCAGCGGGAGGCTGTCCCGGATGGTGCCGCACGCGGAGCACAGCTTGGAGGAAGGGAACCAGTGGTCGATGGCCACCAGTGTCCGCCCGTACCAGGCGCACTTGTACTCCAGCATGGAGCGCAACTCGGTCCAGCTCGCGTCCGAGATGGCGCGGGCCAGACTGCCGTTCTTCAGCATGTTCCGAACGGTCAGGTCCTCGATCACGATCGTTTGGTTCTCACGAACGAGCCGAGTGGTCAGCTTGTGCAGGAAATCGCGGCGGCGGTCAGCGATCCGCGCGTGGACACGGGCGACCTTGCGCCGTGCCTTCTCCCCGTTTGCCGATCCCTTCTCCTTGCGGGACAGTTTCCGCTGTGCGCGGGCAAGTCGGGCCCGGTCCCGGCGTTCATGCCGGGGGTTGGCGACCTTCTCCCCAGTGGAGAGAGTCACGAGCGAGGTCACACCCACGTCGATCCCTACCGTCTGACCAGCGGCCGGAAGCGGTTTCACAGACTCGTCCTCGCATAGCATCGAGACGAACCAACGCCCAGCGCTGTCCTGCGACACGGTGACCGTGGTTGGCTCGACCCCCTCAGGCAGAGGCCGGGACCACACGATCTCCAGCGGCTCCGCCATCTTGGCCAGCGTGAGCTTCCCGTCCAGGTGCTTGAACGCGGAGCGGGTGTACTCCGCCGAGCGCCGGGTCCTCTTCTTCGACTTGTAGCGGGGGTACTTCGCACGGCCCTCGAAGAAACTGGAGAACGCCCCTTGCAGGTGCCGCAATGCCTGCTGCAACGGCACCGACGAAACCTCGGAGAGGAACGCCAGTTCCGGTGTCTTCTTCCATTCCGTGAGCATCGCGGAGGTGGCGTTGTAGTTCACCCGCTCCTGCCGTTGGAACCACGCCACAGTGCGGGCCTCCAGCGCCAGGTTATAGACCTTCCGCACACAACCGAACGTACGCAGCAGCTCGACCGCCTGTGCATCCGTCGGGTGAAAGCGGTACTTGAAAGCCCGCTTTACATGCCCGGTCCTCATGCCTCACAAACTATCGTGTAGCCGGTAAGTCATCAACCTGTTACGGAAGTTCGCGGCACCCCAGGCGCGCTTCGATCCTGTCAGTACGACTTGGGGAGACCCAGGGACTGATGGGATACGTAGTTGAGGATCATCTCCCGGCTGACCGGGGCGATCCTGGCGACGCGGGCGGCGGTGACGAGCGCGGCGAGACCGTACTCGCGGGTGAGGCCGTTGCCGCCGAGGGTGTGGACGGCCTGGTCGACGGCTCTGACGCAGGCTTCGGCCGCCGCGTACTTGGCCATGTTCGCGGCCTCGCCTGCGGCGATGTCGTCGCCCGCGTCGTAGAGCGCGGCGGCCTTCTGCATCATCAGGCGGGCGAGTTCGAGCTCGATGTGCGCCTGGGCGAGGGGGTGGGCGATGGCCTGGTGCGCGCCGATGGGGGCCTTCCAGACCTGGCGGGTCCGCGCGTAGTCGACGGCGCGGGCGAGGGCGTAGCGGCCCATGCCGATGGCGAAGGCGGCGGTCATGATCCGCTCGGGGTTGAGCCCGGCGAAGAGCTGGAGCAGCCCGGCGTCCTCGTCACCGACGAGCGCGTCGGCGGGGAGGGCGACGTCGTCGAGCACGAGCTCGAACTGCTTCTCGTGGGCGTGCAGTTCCATGTCGATCTGGGAGCGTGTGAAGCCGGGGGTGTCTCGCGGGACGATGAACAGGCAGGGCTTGAGGCTGCCCGTACGCGCGTCCTCCGTGCGGCCGACGATGAGCGTCGCCTCGGCGATGTCGACGCCGGAGATGAAGACCTTGCGGCCGGTGAGGATCCAGCCCCCGTCGTCGGCGCGGCGGGCGGTGGTCGTGATGCGGTGGGAGTTGGAGCCGGCGTCGGGCTCGGTGATGCCGAAGGCCATGGTGACACTGCCGTCGGCGAGACCGGGGAGCCAGCGGCGCTTCTGCTCGTCCGTGCCGAAGCGGGCGATGACGGTGCCGCAGATGGCGGGTGAGACGACCATCATGAGCAGCGGGCAGCCGGCCGCGCCGAGCTCCTCCAGAACGAGGGAGAGCTCGGCCATGCCGCCGCCTCCGCCGCCGTACGCCTCGGGCAGGTTGACGCCGAGATAGCCCAGCTTGGCGGCCTCGGCCCACAGCTCCTCCCGGTCGTGGCCGCGGCCGTGGCGCTGCCCGAGGGCGGAGACGGCGGCGCGCAGGGCGGTGTGTTCTTCGCTCTCGAAGTTCATGGGGTGTGCTCCTCCGGTACGGCGGCGGCCGGTGCCGCCGCGGCTTGTACGACGGCGAGAAGGGCACCGACCTCGACCTGGTGGCCGGGGGCGGCGTGGAGCGCGGTGAGCGTGCCGGGGGCGGGAGCGCAGATGCGGTGCTCCATCTTCATCGCCTCCAGCCAGACGAGCGGCTGTCCTGCGGTGACGGCGGCGCCGGGGGCGAGGCCCTCGGCGACGCGTACGACGGTGCCGGGCATGGGCGCGAGCAGTGAACCGGGCTCGTGCCGGTCGGCGGGGTCGGGGAAGCGGGGCAGCGCGGTCAGGGCGGTGTTGCCGACGTACACCCGGTCGCCGTACACGGCGACGTCGAACTTGCGCTGCACGCCGTCGACTTCGAGGACGACGAGATCCGCGCGGGCGTGCACGACCACGACGCCTTCGGCGGCGAGGCCGTCCCGGGTGTGGCGGTAGCGGACCTCGTGCTCGGCGCCGTCGGCGTCGGTGCGGTAGCGCTTGGTCTGCGGCTGCGAGTGCAGATTGCGCCAGCCGCCGAAGCGGGAGCGCCCGTGGGCGTCGGCGAGCGCGGCGACCAGTGGCGCGTACGGCTCCGGGGCCGCGCCCGTCAGCTCCGGCAGGTGGCGGGCGTAGAAGCCGGTGTCCATGCGGGCGGCGGCGAACTCGGGGTGGCGCAGGGACCGTACGAGCAGCTCACGGTTGGTGGCCGGGCCGTGGACGCGGGCCCGCTCAAGGGCGCCGGCCAGCTTGCGCAGCGCCTCGGCGCGGGTGGGTGCCCAGGCGACCGCCTTGGCCAGCATCGGGTCGTAGTGGACGCCGATCGTGTCGCCGTCGCCGTATCCGGTGTCCAGGCGCAGGCCGGGTGCCTCGGGCACCGACAGCCGGTGCAGGGTGCCGGTCTGCGGGGCCCAGTCGCGGGACGGGTCCTCTGCGTAGAGGCGGGCCTCGACCGCGTGGCCGGCCGGGGAGGGGGGTTCGCCGTCCAGGGCCTCCCCCTCCGCGAGCCGGATCTGGAGGGCGACCAGGTCGAGGCCGAAGACGGCCTCGGTGACGGGGTGTTCGACCTGGAGGCGGGTGTTCATCTCCAGGAAGTGGGCCCTGCCGTCGGCGACCAGGAACTCCACCGTGCCCGCGCCGCGGTACCGCGTCGCGCGGGCCGCGCGCACCGCCAGGTCGCGCAGGGTGCCGGCGAGCTCGGGGCCGAGGCCGGGCGCCGGGGACTCCTCGATGACCTTCTGGTGGCGGCGCTGGAGGGAGCAGTCGCGGGTGCCGAGCGTCCAGACGGTCCCGTGCGCGTCGGCGAGGATCTGCACCTCCACATGGCGCCCGCCCTCCACGTACGGCTCGACGAAGACCTCCCCGTCGCCGAAGGCGCTCAGCGCCTCGGCCCGCGCGGCCGCCAACGCACCGTCCAGCCCGGCGAGTTCGCGTACGACGCGCATGCCGCGCCCGCCGCCGCCCGCCGCCGCCTTGACCAGGACCGGGAGGTCGTCGGCGTCGATGCCGTCCACGGCGAGGGGCGCGATGCCCATGAGCTCCTTGGCCCGGGTCTTGGATGCCATCGCCTCGATGGCCTCCGGCGGCGGCCCGATCCAGACGAGCCCCGCACCGGCGACCGCGCGCGCGAAGTCCGCGTTCTCGGAGAGGAATCCGTAGCCGGGGTGCACGGCGTCCGCCCCCGCCGCGAGCGCCGCCTTCACGATCAGGTCGCCGCGCAGGTACGTGTCCGCGGGCGCGGCCCCGGGCAGGCGTACGGCCGTGTCCGCCTCGCGTACGTGCAGCGCGCCCGCGTCGGCGTCCGAGTGCACCGCGACCGTCGCGATGCCCAGGTCACGGCAGGTGCGGAAGATCCGGCAGGCGATCTCGCCCCGGTTGGCGACCAGCACGGACTGGATCATCATGGGGTCCCTCACATCCTGAAGACGCCGAAGCCGCCGCGGGCGCCTTCGACCGGGGCCGTGTGGATGGCGGACAGGCACAGCCCGAGGACGGTGCGCGTGTCCCGCGGGTCGATGACGCCGTCGTCGTAGAGCCGCCCGGACAGGAACATCGGCAGCGACTCCGTCTCGATCTGCTGCTCCACCATCGCGCGCAGGCCGGCGTCGGCCTTGTCGTCGTAGGGCTGTCCCTTCGCCGCGGCCGAGGCGCGGGCGACGATCGACAGGACGCCGGCGAGCTGCTGCGGGCCCATCACGGCCGACTTGGCGCTGGGCCAGGCGAAGAGGAAGCGCGGGTCGTAGGCCCGTCCGCACATGCCGTAGTGCCCGGCGCCGTAGGACGCGCCCATGAGGACGGACAGATGCGGGACCTTGGAGTTCGCCACCGCGTTGATCATCATCGCGCCGTGCTTGATGATGCCGCCCTGCTCGTACTCCTTGCCGACCATGTAGCCGGTGGTGTTGTGGAGGAAGAGGAGCGGGATCGCACGCTGGTTGGCGAGCTGGATGAACTGGGCGGCCTTCTGCGACTCCGCGGAGAAGAGGACGCCCTGGGCGTTGGCCAGGACGCCGAGGGGCCGGCCGTGCAGCCGCGCCCAGCCGGTGACCAGGCTCGTCCCGTACAGGGGCTTGAACTCGTCGAAGTCCGAGCCGTCGACGATCCGGGCGATGACCTCGCGCGGGTCGAAGGGTGTCTTGAGGTCCTCGGGAACGATGCCGAGGAGCTCCTCCTCGGCGTACTTCGGCCCGGTCGCGGGGACGAGCGGATCCGGGTGCGCCTTGCGGTGGTTGAGCCGGGCGACGATCCGGCGGGCGTGGCGGATCGCGTCGGGCTCGTCGGCGGCGTAGTGGTCGGCGAGCCCGGACGTACGGGCGTGCATCTCGGCGCCGCCGAGCGACTCGTCGTCGCTCTCCTCGCCGGTCGCCATCCTGACGAGCGGCGGTCCGCCGAGGAAAACCTTCGACCGCTCCTTGATCATGACGGTGTGGTCGGACATGCCGGGCACGTACGCACCGCCGGCCGTCGAATTGCCGAAGACGACGGCGACGGTGGGGATCCCGGCCGCGGAGAGCCGGGTCAGATCGCGGAAGAGCGCCCCGCCCGGGATGAAGATCTCCTTCTGGGACGGCAGATCCGCGCCGCCGGACTCGACGAGGCTGATGACGGGGAGGCGGTTGGCGAACGCGATCTCGTTGGCCCGCAGCGCCTTCTTCAGGGTCCAGGGGTTGCTCGCTCCACCGCGTACGGTCGGGTCGTTCGCGGTGATCAGGCACTCGACGCCCTCGACAACGCCGATGCCGGTGACGATCGACGCGCCCACGGGGTAGTCGCTCCCCCAGGCCGCGAGCGGCGACAGCTCAAGGAACGGCGTGTCGGGATCGAGGAGCAGCTCGATCCGCTCGCGGGCGAGGAGTTTGCCGCGCTTGCGGTGCCGGGCGGTGTACTTCTCTCCGCCGCCCGCGAGCGCCTTGGCGTGCTCGGCGTGGAGGGCGTCGAGCTTGGCGAGCATGGCGGTGCGGCGGGCGGCGTAGTCGCCGGACGCGGTGTCGAGCGTGCTGGCGATGACGGTCATGGGGTCACCTCTTCCTTGAAGCCCGAAGGAACCGGGTGCCGGGCGGGGAGAAGGCCGGCGGGAGCCTTCACAGCAGCCCTTCCGGCACATCCACGTGGCGTGCCCGCAGCCACTCCCCCACCCCCTTCCCCTGCGCGTCGAAGCGCGCCTGCGCCGCCACGCCCTCCCCCAGCAGCCCCTGGACCACGAAGTTCAGCGCCCGCAGGTTGGGCAGGACGTGCCGTACGACGCCCAGTTCCGCGGTCTCGGGCAGGAGTTCGCGGAAGCGGTCCACGGTCAGCTCGTGTGCGAGCCACCGCCACGCCTCCTCCGTCCGCACCCATACGCCGACGTTCACGTCCCCGCCCTTGTCGCCGCTGCGGGCGCCCGCGACCAGGCCGAGCGGTGCGCGCCGCACCGGCCCGCCCGACGGGTACGGCTCGGGCAGGGCCGGCTCGGGGACCGGCTCCAGCGGCCGGGTGGCCACCGCCGCAGGGACGGTGGTCCGTGATCCGTCCGGCAGTACGGCGATGTGCTGCACCGACGCCGCGTCGACGTACGCCGCCTCGAAGACCCCGTACGGCGCGCCCTTCCCGGGCGGCGCCGTGACATGGAAGCCGGGGTAGCTGCCGAGCGCGAGCTCGATCGCCGCGCCGCTGACGACCCGGCCCACGGCCTGCGCGTCCGGGTCCCGCACGACCAGGCGCAGCAGCGCGCTCGCCGTCTCCTGCGTGCCGGCGTCCGGCCGGTCGGTGCGGGCGAGCTCCCAGCGGACGTCCTGGGGGCGGGACTCGGCCCGTACGAAGGCGTCCTCCACCTGTCCCCGTACCAGCTGCGCCTTCGCCTCCACGTCGAGCCCGGTCAGCACGAACACGACCTCGTTGCGCCAGCCGCCCAGCCTGCTGAGCCCGGTCTTGAGCGTGGGGGGCGGGGCCTCGCCGCGCACGGCCGGGATGCGGACGCGGTCCGGCCCGTCCTGCGCCGGCCGCACGGAGTCGAGGCGGGCGGTGGTGTCGGGGCCGGCGTAGCGGGCGCCGGCCGTCTCGTAGAGCAGTTGTGCGGTGACCGTGCCGACGTCGACGAACCCGCCGGTGCCGTCGTGCTTGGTGATGACGGACGAGCCGTCGGCGTGCAGCTCGGCGACCGGGAAGCCGGGGCGCCGAAGGCGGGCCGTGTCGTGCCCGGGACCGGTGGAGAAGGCGTAGTTCCCGCCCGTGGCCTGTGTGCCGCACTCCAGCACGTGCCCGGCGATCATCGCGCCCGCGAGCTTGTCGTACTCCTGCGGCCGCCAGCCGAAGTGCCACTGCGCGGGGCCGGTGACGAGGGCCGCGTCCGTGACCCGGCCGGTGACGACGACGTCCGCTCCGGCGTGCAGGCAGGCCGCGATCCCGCCGCCGCCGAGGTAGGCGTTGGCGGCGAGCGCGCCCGGGAAGCGGGCGGTGAGGTCGTCGCCCTCGACGTGTGCGACCCGTACGGGCACGCCGGCCCGGTCGGCGAGCGTGCGTACGGCGTCGGCCAGCCCGGCGGGGTTGAGCCCGCCCGCGTTGGCGACGATCCGCACCCCGCGCTCGTGCGCGAGCCCGAGGCACTCCTCCAGCTGCCGCAGGAACGTCTTGGCGTAGCCGAGGCGCGGGTCCTTCGCCCGGTCGCGGCCGAGGATGAGCATGGTCAGCTCGGCGAGGTAGTCACCGGTGAGGACGTCCAGCGGGCCGCCGGTGAGCATCTCGCGCATCGCGTCGAAGCGGTCGCCGTAGAAGCCGGAGGCGTTGCCGATGCGCAGGGGCCGCACGCGTCACGCCCCCTTGGGCGGGCGGCCCGCACCCGCCGGTCCCGCGAAGGACTGCGCGATGTCCAGCCACCGGTCGGCTTCCGCGCCCTCGGCCCGCACGGCGAGGTCGTCGCGGTGCGCGCGCTGGGTGACCAGCAGGCAGAAGTCCAGTGCGGGCCCGGTGATCCTCTGGGCGGCGTCCTCGGGCCCGTACGTCCAGCTCTCCCCGGCAGGCCCGGTGAGCTCCACCCGGAACTCCTCCTTCGGCGCCTCGATGCCGCGCACGAAGTAGGCGTAGTCGCGGGCGCGCACCCCGATGTGGGCGATGTGCCGCAGCCGTGCGGTCGGTTCGCGTACGGCGCCGAGCGCGTCGGCCACGTCCTGGCCGTGCGCCCAGGTCTCCATGAGCCGTGCGGTGGCCATCGACGTGGCGCCCATCGGCGGCCCGTACCAGGGGAACCGGGCTCCGGCGGGCGCGGTGCGCAGGGCGTCCTGGAGCCGGTCGCGGCCGACGCGCCAGCGGGCGAGCAGCTCGCGGGGCGGCTGCTCCGCGCCGGCGTCGGCGGCCCGGTCGACGAAGGAGCCGGGCGCGGCGAGGGCCCGCTCCGTCTCCTTCGCGAACGCCGCGGCGTCGGTGACGGCGAGCAGCGCGACCTCGTCGGTCCAGGCGAGGTGGGCGATCTGGTGGGCGACGGTCCAGCCGAGCGCGGGCGTCGCGACCGCCCACCGCCCGGCGTTCAACCCGGCGACGAGGCCGTCGAGTTCCTCGCTCTCCGCACGCAAGTCGTCGAGTACGACGGCGGGGTCGGACACGGTGCGCTCCCCTCGGGACACGGCGTGGTGTCCCGGAGCATGGCAGTGCGCACAGAAACAAGCAAGCGTGCTTGCTTTGCTTTCCCGCTCTACTTTCCCGATACTCCCGCCGCCTGGGTCCTCACGGCACCCATGCTGGCCGCGACGACGAGCGCGATCGCGGCCGCGTCGGCGGCGGAGAGCGCCTGGTGCAGGATGAGGAATCCCGCCGTGGCCGCTATCGCGGGCTCCAGACTCATCAGGACCGCGAAGGTCGGGGCCGGCAGCCGGCGCAGGGCGAGCAGCTCCAGCGTGTACGGCAGGACGGACGACATCAGCGCGACCGCGAGGCCGAGTCCGATCGTGGACGGCACGAGCAGCTTGTCCCCCGCCTCGACGATGCCGAACGGCAGGCTGAGCAGCGCGCCGACCGCCATGGCGAGGGCGAGCCCGTCGGCCTGCGGGAAGCGGCGCCCGGTGCGGGCGCTGAAGACGATGTACGTGGCCCACATCGCGCCCGCGCCGAGCGCGAAGGCGGCGCCCACGGGGTCGAGCCGGTCGAAGCCGCCGCCGCTCAGCAGCACGACGCCGCCGAGCGCGAGTCCGGCCCACAGCACATTGATCAGCCGCCGCGACACGATGACGGAGAGCGCGAGCGGTCCGAGCACCTCCAGGGTGACGGCGGCGCCCAGCGGGATACGGTCCGCGGCCTGGTAGAAGAGCATGTTCATACCGCTCATGGCGGCGCCGAAGGCGAGGACGGTGCCCCAGTCGGCGCGCGAGTGGCCGCGCAGCCGCGGCCGGCAGACCAGCAGCAGCACGAGGGCGGCGAGCACGAGCCGCAGTGTGACGACACCGAGCGCGCCCGCGCGGGGCATCAGCAGCACCGCGACAGCGGCGCCGAACTGCACCGAGAGTCCGCCCGCGACGACGAGCGCGACGGGCCCGAGCGGGTGCCCCCCGCGCCGTGCGCGCCCACCGCCGTCGGGTGCGCCCACCGCGTCGGGCAGCGCGCCTGCGGCTTCGGGCAGGGCGACGACGGAGGCGGCCGCCTGCTCGGCGCCGGCACTCGCGTGCGCACTCGCACCACGGGACCCGCTCACGGTTTCCACCCTCAGCCTCTCGTCCACCCGATTAAACTTCGAGTCCAAAATACTGGACCCGTTGCACCTCGGTCCACTCGGGCCCACACCTCGGCCCACGCCTCGGTCGCCCTTGCTCCCCAGTTCACGCTACGGCCGGTGCGCGCCCACGGTGCCGGTCCACCTCCCTTGGCGCTGGACGGCGCCGCACCCGGCGGCGGGGGCGCCGGCCGTGCCGGCGCGCGAGCCGAGCGAGCGGGGCCGAGCGAGCAGGGCCGACCCCGTCCGCGACCCGTACGCACGAGCAAAGCGCAGGAGACCGGCGGTCGTCCGCCGGTCTCCTGTGTGCTGCGGGTGGTGCGACTGCTCCGCGGATCAGCGAATCAGTCGTCGTAGTGGTCGTCGACATCGGCGACGGCCACCACGGGCCGGGCGTCCGCCGCCGGGTGCGTCCTCGCGTCGACGACGAGGTCGTGCTCGCGGCCCGCGGCGTCGCGGACCTCGACGTCCCAGCGGTAGCGGCCGTCGTCCTCGCTGAAGTCGATGGAGGTGACCTTGCCGGGTACCGCCTTGAGCGCGGCCGCCGCGGCCTGCCCGGCGGTGGTCTTGGCGCTGCGCAGGGCCCCGCGGTCGCCGTTGTCGCCGTCCCGGTCGAGGGCGACGTGGCGGACCGTGCCGTCGGGGCGGACGACGATGTCGTACCAGCGGTTGTCCTTGCCGAGGACGTCGACCTCCCAGCCGCGGGAGTGGTCGGCGCGGTCGACGGAGTCCACGACGCCGGGAACCTTCTTCAGCGCGGCCGCCGCGGCCTCGGCGGCGGTGACACCATTCGGCGCGGCCACGGGGGCGGGGGCCGCGGAGGCGTAGCCGATCCCGCCGACGAGGGCGGCGGCGGCGACGGTCCCGATGACGAAAGTGCGCTTCATGGTGTTTCTCCCTTGTGCTGTCGTACGGGTGGTTTCGACGGGATTCACTGTGCGGGAGCGAACCTGAAGGCATCCTGAAGATTCCCTTTTGAGATAATTCGTTCATGCGCCTGCTGATCGTGGAGGATGAGAAGCGGCTCGCCCAGTCCCTGGCCGCGGGACTGACCGCCGAGGGCTACGACGTGGACGTGGTGCACGACGGCCTGGACGGCCTGGGCAAGGCGGCCGCCGGCGGCTACGACCTGATCGTCCTCGACGTCATGCTCCCCGGCATGGACGGCTTCCGGGTGTGCCGCACCCTGCGCGGCGCAGGCGACGACGTACCGATCCTGATGCTCACGGCCATGGACGGGGAGTACGACGAGGCCGAGGGCCTGGACACCGGCGCCGACGACTACCTCACCAAACCGTTCTCGTACGTCGTGCTCAACGCCCGGATCAAGGCGCTGCTGCGCCGGCACGGCCGCACCGAGCCCCCGTCCGTCCTCACCGTCGGCGGCCTGACGGTGGACACCGCGGCCCGACGGGTCCACCGGGACGGCACCGAAGTCGTGCTCACGGCCAGGGAGTTCGCCGTACTGGAGGATCTGGCGCAGCAGCCCGGCACGGCCCTCAGCAAGCGCGACATCCTCGACCACATCTGGGACAGCGCCTACGACGGCGATCCCAACATCGTCGAGGTCTACATCAGTGCCCTGCGCCGCAAGCTCGGCGCGGCGTACATCCAGACCGTACGCGGCACCGGATACCGGCTGGTCGAACCGAGGCGCGAACCATGAAGCACGAAACATGAAGCGCAAACTGGCCTCCGTACGGGCCAGGACCACCATCGCCGCCACCGCCGTCGTCACCGCGGCGCTGGTCGCGGCCGGGATCGCCGTACTGCTGGTGCTGCGCTCGAACCTCACCGGCGAGGCCGACCGCCTCGCCGACGAGGCCGCACGCCAGGTCGCCGTCCAGATCGCGGCAGGGGCCCCGTACGGCGAACTGCGCCTGCCGGACGGCGAGGACAACCCGGTGCAGGTCGTGGACCGGGACGGCCGGCTGCTCGCGGCGACCCCCGGTCTGACGCGGATCAGCGGTACGGGCGTCCCCGGCGTCACCCCCGTGCCGCCTCCGCCGTCGGACAGGGACGACGACAGCGATGCCGACGACCCGCGCGCCGGCCAGGTCGGCAAGGACGTGTGGCACGGCGCGGGCAGCGCCACGGTCGACGGCGAGACGCACCCGTACCGCTTCGCCAGGATCGAGGCCACCGACCCGCGCGACGAGACCGTCCTCGTCTACGCGGGCGCACCCCTCGACGCGGGCGAGGACGCGCTGCACGCCGCGGGCGCCGCCATGCTCACCGGACTTCCGGTCCTGCTCGCCGTGGTCGCGGGGTCCACCTGGCGGGTCACCCGCCGCGCCCTGCGCCCCGTCGAGGCGATCCGCGCCGAAATGGCCGCGATCACCGCCTCCCAGGACCTGAGCAGACGCGTCCCCCAGCCCGACTCCCACGACGAGGTCGCACGGCTCGCCCGGACGACCAACGACACACTGGCCGCGCTGGAACAGTCCGTCCTGCGCCAGCGGCGCTTCGTGGCCGACGCCTCGCACGAACTGCGCAGCCCCATCGCCTCCCTGCGCACCCAGCTCGAGGTCGGCGCCGCCCACCCGCACCTCCTCGACATCGAGGGGGCGGTCGCGGACACCGTCCGGCTGCAGCAGCTCGCCGCCGATCTGCTGCTCCTGGCCCGGCTGGAGGCGGGCGAGCGGCTCCGCGTCACCCCCGTCGACCTCAGCGCCCTGGTCCGTACGGAACTCTCACGGCGCACGGGCGACCGCCACCCCGTCCACGCCCACATCGAGGACGGCGTCGAGGTGCTCGGCTCCCGCGGACACCTGGCACGGGTGGTCGGCAACCTCGTCGACAACGCACAGCGCCACACCCGCACGGCGGTGACGGTCTCGGTACGCGGGAACGGCACCCGGGCCGTCGTCGAGGTGGCCGACGACGGCGACGGCGTACCGGAGTCCGAGCGCGAGCGGATCTTCCAGCCCTTCGTACGCCTCGACGAGGCCCGCAGCCGCGACGACGGCGGCGCCGGCCTGGGCCTCGCCCTCGCCCGCGACATCGCCGTCCGCCACGGCGGCACCGTGACGGTCCACACCGCCGACCCGAACGGCGCGCTCTTCGCACTGCGGCTGCCTGCGCCTGCGCAGGGTCCTGGCGAACGCCCTGCCTAGGCCCGCACGGCCCCCAGCAGCGCCGGCAGCCGGCGCATGTCGTCGAACACCACCGTGCCCGGCCCCTCCAGCCGGCCCGCCGGAGTCAGCCCGCCGCAGTACCCGAAGGCCCGCATCCCGGCGGCACGGGCGGCCTGCACACCGTACGCACTGTCCTCGACCACGGCACACCGGTCCGGGTCCACCCCCATGGAGCGGGCGGCGTGCAGGAAGAGATCCGGGGCGGGCTTGCCCCGGGACACGTCGGCGGCGCTGAAGACGCGGCCCTCGAAGCGCTCGGTCAGCGCGGTGAGTTGCAGGCTGTTCCGGATGGCGTCGTGATCGCCGTTCGAGGCCACGCAGAACGGCGCGGTGAGGGCGTCCAGCGCCTCCGCGACGCCGTCGACGGCGGTCAGTCCGGCGGCCAGGGCCTCCTCGTACAGATGCTCGTACTGCCGCTGCCAGCCCTTCTCGAGGCGCCGCCCGAGGCGTTCCTCGACGGCCGCCGTATAGACCTCGGTCGACGACCCCACGAAGAGCTCCACGATCTCGGCCTCGGTGAAGCCGCACCCGAGCTCGCCGGTGATCACGGCGTCGACCTTGACGCATATCCGCTCGCTGTCGACGAGGACGCCGTCGCAGTCGAAGATGACCAGTTCCACAGGGGGCGATGTCATGAGCGGCAGCTTACGGACCGCCCCGCGGTTCACCCCGCGGTTCGATCCGGCGTGAACTCGTAGCGCAGTTCATAGAGATGCCCCGCCTTCACCATCACGGTGGCCTCGATCGGGCGATCGCCGTCGCTGCGGACGACCCGAAGCGTGCGCAGCACAGGCAGGTTCCCTGGAAGGACGAGGGCCACGCACTGATCCTGGGTGGGCACGCGCGCCGATACGTGATCCACACTCACGCGCGGCGGAAACCCGAGCTCGGCCAGCAGCGCGGGCGTTCCGCCTTGAATCTTGCGGCGCTGCGCGATGGGGGTGCCGTGGGCGATGTCCGTCGGGTAGTACGACGCGACCAGCTCGGCCGGCTCGTCATCGAGGGTGAGGAGCTGACGCCGCAGCAAGGCGGTTGCCCCCTCTGGGAGACCCAGGGCTGCCGACACGTCGGCAGGCGGGACCACCTCGGCCACTTCCAGCAGTGTGCTGCGCGCCCGTACGCCGTTCCGCCCTTCCTCCGTGAGCCATCGGTACGGCTCCCCCGCGTGCGCGGGTGCCATGTACGCGGCCGGGCGCATGGTCCGCTGCCGATGCTCGCGCACGGTGACAGCCGCCCCCGCGCGCCCGACGACCAGCCGTTCGTCCTTGAGCAACTGGAGTGCCTTCTGCACAGTGGCGCTGGACGCGTCGAAGCGCCCCTTGAGCTGTGCGGTCGAGGGAAGGCTGGCACCCGGCGCCAGGTCGCCGCACATGATCTCGTCCCGCAGATCGGCGGCGATCCGTTCATGCAGGGGGCGGCGGTCGAACGCGCCGGTGTCGGTGCGGGGCACGGTCATCCGATCCTGATCTCGTAGCGGAGGCGCTGGCGATGGGCGGGCATGGTCATGAGATCCAACTGGATCGGACGGTCCTCGGCGTCCAGGGTGAGCCGGCTCAGCCGGAGTACGGGCTCGTCCGGGTCGATGCGGAGGGTTTCGCACTCTCCGGCGCTGGGTGCCCGGGCCGTCACGTCCTCCCGTACGCGTACTCCGACATGACCCAGTTCGGCGAGCAACGTGACCGCTCCACCGCGGATCTTGGCCGTACCGGCCAGCCGGGTGCCACGGGCGATTCGCACGGGATAGAACGTGTCAGTCAACTCGCATGGCTCGCCATCGAGTTCGATCACACGGCGACGCACGACCACCAGCTCACCCCCGGACACCCCGAGCAGTTCCGCCACGGCCGGCGGAGCGGGCACTTCCCCGGCATGGGTGATGCGCTGGGTCCCCTTGCGCCCCTGGGCAGCAGCCTCGTCGCTCCAGGCATCGCCCCGCCCCTGCGGGCGCGGCGTGAGGTAGGGCAGCGAGGTGCTGACCCAGTCGCTGCTGCTCATGGTGTCCTCCAAAACGGCCCGCGAACTTCCGTCTGTGCGCTGCTTCGTACCGTAGGCGACTCACTCTAAGTCCCCACTCCTGGCCCAACCTTGCCACCTTTCGCGAATAGCAGTACGGTCCTCGCATTCGATCAACCTGCTCACTCAAGGCGGTGCTTCACTGTGCCCCTCTCACAGCAACGACGATTCCCGAGATCCGCCCGATCCGTAGGCGAGGCCCGCACCTTCGCCCTCGACGTCCTTGCTCAATGGGGACTCACAGACCGGTCCGACGACGTACGGCTCTGCGTGTCCGAACTCGCCACGAACGCTTTGGTGCACGGTGTCCCGCCTGGACGCGAGTTCTGCGTCGGACTTTCGATCGACGGCCCGGTGCTCCGCGTCGGCGTACGGGACAGCGGAGGCGGCAGACCCGAGGCACGCGACCCCGGCGCCGATGCATGCACCGGACGCGGATTACGCCTGGTGACGCAGCTGGCCGACGATTTCGGCGTGACAGAGCATGTCGTCGGCAAGACCGTCTGGCTGGACTTCAAGGTCGCACCGTCTCGGAACGAGGAGCCCTGACCGCCGCACCACGGTGACGTGGGCCGCGTCCGTACCGCGTGAACTCCTCGTCAACCACGGCCCCGAAGAGATGGAACGCGTGCCCGAGATCATCAACTTGGACGAGTTCGGCCGGCTCTTCGAGACGTTCGAGCACTCGGCCTGGCACCTGGAGACCCGGCGCGGGCACGCCTCGGACCAGGGGGACGCTGCATACGCGGAGTTCCTGGCGACCGGCACGACCCATGCGACCTCGACAGCGAGTGGTGCGTGAAGATCCGCCAGGTCCTGCTGGCCGAGGGACAGCGGCCAGCAGGACAGCCAGAACTGGAGGCGACCGGTCCAGGGCCATCCACGCGTCGGAGGAGGCCGTGATCCCCACGATGCTCCAGACCGCCGCTGATCGCGCAGGGGGTGTCCAAGGCGGAGATCGCGGTACGGCTCGTCGTGGCGGAACAGACGGTGAAGCCCACGTGAGCCGCGTCCTAGTCGAGCCGGGCCCGTGCGGACGGCTTCGCCCACGAGGCGGGGCGGGTGCGCCCGGCCCGGTACTGACCGTGCGCCGGGCCCGCGCTTCTGCGCGGGCCCGGCGCACGGTCGGCGGTCGGGCGGTCGGGCGTCAACGGGCGGGCGGTCCGGCCGTCAGGAGGAGGCGCGGGCCCGGCGGCGGTGGACGGAGTACGCGACCAGGGCGCCGCCGGTCAGGAGTACCGCGGCGGCGATGCCGACGGTGCCGGGGCCGACCTCGCCGCCGGTGACGGCGAGGTCCTCGTCACCGGAGCCGCCGGCGCCGTGGGCCGAGGGGCCGGGAGCGGGCTCGGAGGCCGTGGGCTCCGGCTTGGGCTGCTCGGGGACCTGGGTCGGGGTGGGCTTCGGTGACTCGGCCGGCGGGATCGAGGGGGTCGCCGGAGCCGACAGGGCGGGCGCCTCGGCGGCCATGGGCAGGCAGCCGGTGAAGCCCATCTGGTGGGTCTCCGCGCCGGGGACGGAGACGAGCTCCCTGGCGACGACGGAGCCGTTGACGTGGCCGGGGCCGATCTCGCCGGCCGGGCCCTTGCGGCCGAGCTCGACGGTGGCGTTGGGCGCGAGGATCGTGCCGGGCCAGGAGGTGTAGTTCTTCACGACGGACGCGGCCTGCGGGAAGTTCCACAGCAGCTTGGTGCGCGCGTCCTTGAAGGCCGGGCTACCGGCGGCGTAGTCGTCCTGGACGAAGCTGCCCGCCTGGGTGTCCCAGAGGTTCACTCCGTACGTGGGCGCGGAGTTCATGTCGTACGACGTGCCGAGCACGTTGACGAGCGTGGAGGAGCCGGCGGGCACCTTGATGTTGATCTCGGCGGCCTGCTGGAGATCGGCGGCGTTGACGGCGAAGACGTTCAGCGTGCCGTCCTCGCCGGTCAGCAGCAGCGAGCGGGAGCCCTCGGGGCGGCCGACGGTGCCGTTGGGCGCGGTGGCGCCCCAGCCCGCGGACAGTGCGCGCAGCGTGGCGAACTCCTTGCCGAAGTCCACCGGCGAGGCGCCCTGCGTGTGCTTGCCGTCGACGGCGAAGCTGCCGCCAGCGGCGGAGGAGCCGTCGAGCTTGCCGTAGACGCCGGAGCCCTGGCCGATGACGACCTGGTTGGCGTGGAGGGTGCCGCCGACGACGAGGCTGTGGGAGCCGGGGAGCCGCGTCAGGTCGTCCCCGGTGAGCTTGCCGCCGACGGAGAAGCCCTGGCCGGTGGCCGCGTCGCCGAAGCGCGCGTCGCCACCGACGGCGACGGCGCCCTCGGAGTCGGAGTAGCGCGTCGAGTCCTGTTCGACGAACTCGGCGTAGTTCCCGGCCACTCCGAGGGGACCGGTCTGGCAGGGGGACGTCGCGGAGGCGGCGGGGGCCCAGGCGACGGCGAGTGAGCCGGTCACCGCGAGGACGGCGGCGACAGCAGGCGTGCGCATACGGAACTCCAGGTCAGGGAGACGCGACGGAGGTGTGGTCAAGCGCCGGAAGGGGCTTCCGGGGAGGGGTGGACCAGACCATTCCGAACTCCCCAGTGGAGCGTCAATTGCCGCCCAAGGGAACGGAATTGGACAGAACGAAGCGATCCACCTCACACACGGGGGCCGGAGTGGCGTAGATCACTCCCTGATTGGATAACGCTTTCACCACGAGCGTCGTGTGGGGTGGCTGACGGGCCGTCAGCCCTGCTCGGAGTCACGGAACTTGAGACGGCGTCTCGGCGATCAGGGCGTAGCGCTCATCGGCCACCGGGCCGCCCCACAGGCGCGGATCGCCGCTGAGCGGTTCGATCCGCAGGGCGGCGACGAGCGGCCGCACGGCATCGGCGAGATCGTCCGCGCGGATCCCACCGTTCCACGGCAGCGACTCCGCGACGCCGGGGGCGTACGGCCCGTCGGCGCCCTGATCCTTCTCCTTCTCCTTCCGGACGTCGCCCCAGCGCCCCTCGACCAGGACCAGACGGCCGCCTGGCCGCAGCCGGGCCACCCACTCACGCAGCGCCGCCTCGGGATCGGGCAGCGTCCAGACCAGATGCCGCGAGAGCACGGCATCGAACTCCTGCGGCCCGGTCGGCGGCACCGCCGCGTCACCCACGACGAAACGCGCCGCGAGACCGGCCGAGCCGACCTTCCCCCGGGCCCGCTCCACCATGCGGGGCGCCAGGTCGACGCCGGTGACCCGGTGCCCCGCCCGTGCCAGCAGCAAGGACAGCGACCCGGTGCCGCACCCCAGGTCGAGCACATCTGCCGGCTCGGCCGGCATCCAGGAGCGCAGACGCTCCTCCCACGCGACGCGCGTCTCTTCCGCGCGCAGCCCGTGGTCCGGCTCCTCGTCGAAGCCCGCCGCGGCGGCGTCCCAGTAGGCGGTGATCGATGGTGTGGTGTCAGTCATGCCGCCGATCGTCCCAGCGGGCACTGACACTCCGGCAGAAGGCTTCCGGGATCTCAGTCGCGGGGGAAGTCGGCGGTGGCGAGAGTGAGGCCGAGGGGGGTGTCGGTGAGGTCGACGTCCCGGCCGAAGGCGACGGTCGTCTCGACGAGGTACTCGCCGCCCTTGGGTTGGGTGTAGAGATGGCACTTTCGCTGGTAGGGGTCGGCGATCAGGTAGACCGGAACCTCGGCGGTGGCGTAGGCGGTCTTCTTCGGCCCGTAGTCGTTGGCCCCAGTGCTCTTGGAGATCACTTCTGCGGCGAACTCGACGTCCCGGCAGTGCCAGAGCCCCTTTGCGGTCTGCTCGGCACCCTCGGCGATCAGCGTGACATCGGTCGCGAATCCGTTGAGATGACCGGGGTAGTCGATCCGTACGTCGGACTTGATCCGCTTCCGGGGGTACTTGACGCGGAGCTGCTCGACGATGCCGAGGATGATCTCCCAGTGTGTGTCCCGCTGCGGCGACATGTAGACGGCCCCCTCGACGATCTCGACCTTGTATCCCTCGGGGACGGGCATCCGCTCAAGCGACTCGAACAGGTCGTCCAGGGTCGTCTCGTCGTTCTCGTCGGCCATGGCCATCTCGATCCTGTCGGTCTCCACGACGGTCATCTGGCGCTCCTCCCCGGCCGTCACGTCGTCCCGTGCAGCCGCGCAGTACAACGATACGTACGGCGGCAACGACACGCCCGCGTCCGACACCGTGCCCGTCAGCCACTCAGTCACCCAGCCCTTCCGCCAGCACCTCCGCCAGGTGCCGCCCCCGCCGCCCCGTCAGCTGCTCCAGCTGTGTGCGGCAGGAGAAGCCGTCCGCGAGGAGCAGGACGTCCTCGCCCGCCGCCCGTACCGACGGCAGCAGTTGGTCCTCGGCACAGGCCACCGAGACGTCGTAGTGGCCGCGTTCGAAGCCGAAGTTGCCCGCCAGTCCGCAGCAGCCGCCGCTCAGGTCGCCCGTCAGACCGGCACGGGCGCGCAGACGGCGTTCGGCCGCGTCGCCGAGGACCGCGTGCTGGTGGCAGTGGGTCTGGCCGGCGACCCGGCGGTCCAGGCGGGGCGGGGTCCAGGTGGGGGCGTACTCCTCCAGGGCCCGGGCGAAGGTCCGGACGGAGTCGGCGAGGCGGTGGGCGCGGGGGTCGTCGCCGAGGAGTTCGGGGAGGTCGGTGGTGAGCGTCGCCGCGCAGCTCGGTTCGAGGACGACGACCGGGGCTCCGCGGTCCAGGACGGGGGCCATGGTGTCCAGGGTGCGGCGCATGACCGTGCGGGCGCGGTCGAGCTGGCCCGTCGAGACGTACGTCAGTCCGCAGCAGACCCGGCCCGGCGGCAGCGAGACGCCGAGGCCGGCAGCGCCGAGGACCGTCACCGCCGCGCGCCCGGCCGACGGGGAGAGGTGCTCGGTGAAGGTGTCCGGCCACAGGACGAGATCGCTCCCCGGCGTGGCGTTGCGGCGCCACCAGGAGGTGAAGCTCCGCGCCGCCAGAGCCGGAAGGTCGCGTTCCGGCGCGATGCCCGCCGCCCGTTTCGCCAGCGCGGCCAGCGGTCGCACCCGAGCCGCCGCGTTCAGCACCCGGGCGGCCGGCGCCGCCGCCCGCAGCCACACCGGCAGCCTGCCCATCGCGTAGTGCGCGGCCGGCCGCACCCGCCCCGCGTAGTGGTGGTGCAGGAACTCCGCCTTGTACGTGGCCATGTCGACGCCCACCGGGCAGTCGCTCCGGCACCCCTTGCAGGACAGGCACAGGTCGAGCGCATCGCGTACCTCCCGCGAGCGCCAGCCGTCCGTCACCACCTCGCCCGCGAGCATCTCGTGCAGCAGCCGCGCGCGTCCGCGCGTGGAGTGCTGCTCCTCGCCGGTCGCCCGGTACGAGGGGCACATCACCCCCGGGCCCTGACTCGGCCCGTCCACCCGGCACTTGGCGACCCCGACACACCGCCGCACCGCCCCCGCGAAGTCCCCGCGGTCGTCCGGGTAACCGAAGGCCGTGTCCACCACCCCGGCCCGCGGCAGGACGGTGAAACGCAGGTTCTCGTCGAGGCGTGCGGGACGCGCCAGCATGCCCGGGTTGAGGCCGCCCGCCGGGTCCCACACGTCCTTGAACCGGCCGAAGAGCCCGACCAGTTCGTCCCCGTACATCCGCGGCAGCAGCTCCGCCCGCGCCTGCCCGTCCCCGTGCTCGCCGGACAGCGAGCCGCCGTGCGCGACCACCAGCGCGGCGACCGCCTCGGAGAAGGAGCGGAAGCGCCGTACGCCCTCCTCGCCCAGCAGGTCGAAGTCGATACGGACGTGGATGCAGCCGTCCCCGAAGTGCCCGTACGGCGTCCCGCGCAGCCCGTGCTCCGTCAGCAGCGCCCGGAAGTCCCGCAGATACGCGCCGAGCCGGGCCGGCGGCACCGCGCAGTCCTCCCACCCCGGCCATGCCTCGCTGCCGTCGGGCATCCGGGTCGCGGTGCCCGCGGCGTCCTCGCGCACCCGCCACAGCGCCCGCTGCCCGGCCGGGTCGGTCACCACTGTCCCGTCCAGCGCGTCCGCGGCGCGCACGATCTCCTCGGCGCGCGCCCGCGCCTCGCCCGCCGTCCCCCCGCCCGTCTCCACGAAGAGCCAGGCTCCGCCCTTCGGCAGTCCGCCCGCGTCCCGCACCAGGTCCTGTGCCATGCCCTCGACGGTCAGCGGCCGGTGGGGAAGCAGCCCGGCGGCCGCCTCCGCGGCCGCGCTCTCGTCCGCGTACCCCAGGACGGCCAGGGCCCGCGCGGGCGGCGACTCGACCAGCCCCACGGTCGCCTCCGTCAGGACCGCCAGAGTGCCCTCGCCGCCGCAGAACGCGCGGGCGAGGTCCACGCCGCGCTCGGGCAGCAGTGCGTCCAGCGCGTAGCCGGAGATACGGCGGGGAAGTCCGGCGGGGAAACCGGTGCGCAGCAGCGCGAGGTTGCCGTCGACCAGTTCGCGCAGCCCGGCCGGGGCGCCGTTGCCCCAGCCCTGCCCGAGCCGCAGCTCCGCGCCCCCGTACGTCACCACCGACAGCTCGCGCACGTTGTCCGCGGTCGTGCCCCAGGCCACCGAGTGCGCCCCGCACGCGTTGTTGCCGATCATCCCGCCGAGGGTGCAGCGGCTGTGCGTGGACGGGTCGGGGCCGAAGGTCAGCCCGTGCCTCCCCGCCGCGTCGCGCAGCCGGTCGAGCACCGCGCCCGGCTGGACGACGGCCGTGCGCGCCTGCGGATCGACGGAGACGACGGCCCCCATGTGGCGGGTGAAGTCCAGTACGACCCCGGTGCCGGTCGCCTGTCCGGCGATCGAGGTCCCCGCGCCGCGCGGCACCACCGGGACGCCGTGGGCGCGGCAGACGGCGAGCGCCGCGGCGACGTCCGCCGCGTCGCGCGGGGCGACGACACCGTCCGGCACCCGGCGGTAGTTGGAGGCGTCCATCGTCATCAGCGCCCGGGCGCCGGGCCCGAAGTCCACGTCCCCGCGGACCTCCTTCCTCAAGTCGCCTTCGAGCCTCGCCTGATGCTCCGTGCGTTGCTTCGTGCGTTGCCTCGTGCGTTGCTCCGTGCGTTGCTTGGTGCGATCGGCCATGGCCTCAGCGTGCCCCCACACTCGATCGGGTGGTACCTCCACCGCGCCGGGCGCGTCCCACCCAGTGATCGCTTGTCTCATTCGCCGGACATCGCCCTCGCTGACCTGGCGGAACCGACTAGGCTCCGGCTCGTGGCCGATATCCAGATTCCCGCTGACATCAAGCCCGCAGACGGCCGTTTCGGCTCGGGCCCCTCCAAGGTGCGGACGGAGGCGCTGGACGCCCTGGCCGCCACCGGTACGTCCCTGCTCGGCACCTCCCACCGCCAGGCCCCGGTCAAGAACCTGGTCGGCGAGGTGCGCGAGGGCGTGCACGCGCTGTTCTCGCTCCCCGAGGGATACGAGGTGGTCCTCGGCAACGGCGGCTCCACCGCCTTCTGGGACGTCGCGACGCACGGGCTCATCGAGAACAAGTCGCAGCACCTCTCCTTCGGTGAGTTCTCGTCGAAGTTCGCGAAGGCGTCGAAGCTGGCCCCCTGGCTGGCCGAGCCGACCGTGATCTCCTCCGACCCGGGCACGCACCCGGCTCCCCGCGCCGAGGCGGGCGTCGACGTCTACGCCCTCACGCACAACGAGACCTCGACCGGTGTCGCCGCCCCGGTCGAGCGGGTCGACGGCGCCGACGAGGGCGCGCTGGTCCTGGTCGACGCGACCTCCGGCGCGGGCGGTCTGCCGGTCGACATCGCCGAGACCGACGTCTACTACTTCGCGCCGCAGAAGTCCTTCGCCGCGGACGGCGGCCTGTGGATCGCCGTGTTCTCGCCCGCCGCGCTGGAGCGTGCGGAGCGCGTCCACGCCTCCGGGCGGCACGTACCGGAGTTCTTCAGCCTCCCGACGGCGATCGACAACTCCCGCAAGAACCAGACGTACAACACCCCCGCGCTGGCGACCCTCTTCCTCCTCAACGAGCAGCTGAAGTGGATCAACGGCCAGGGCGGCCTCGACTGGGCCGTCCGCCGCACGGCCGCCTCCGCACGGGCGCTGTACGGCTGGGCGGAGGAGTCGAAGTACGCGACCCCGTTCGTCGCGGACCCGGCCAAGCGTTCGCAGGTGGTCGGCACGATCGACTTCTCGGACGACATCGACGCGGCGGCGGTCGCGAAGGTGCTGCGCGCCAACGGGATCGTCGACACGGATCCGTACCGCAAGCTGGGCCGCAACCAGCTGCGGATCGCGATGTTCCCGGCGGTCGACCCGGCGGACGTGCAGGCGCTGACGGCCTGCGTCGACCACGTCATCGAGAAGCTGTAAGCGGACACCGCTGTATGACGGGAGGGCCCGGCGGCCGTGTGCCGCCGGGCCCTCCCGTCGTGTGGCCCTCCCGTCGTGTGGCCCTCCCGTCGTGCTGCCGGCCGTCGTGCTGTCCGCCGTCCGCAGCGCCTGTTGTGCCCTTCGCGTGAAGACGGCGTGAAGCCGTCGTGCAGGACGGCCGATATCCGCGCTGTCGGACACCCCGCCGCATCCCTACGATCGACAGCGATCCGACGCACATTGACATGTTCACGCCTCAACCTCAATGAATCCCGGCGTGTGCATGGGATCGGCTGGACCCCCCACGGTTCACCCGCAAGGCCAACCGACCACCCCTTCGATCGGAGTACGCATCATGTCTGGTGCCTTACGCGCCGGTGCCGCCACCACGGCGGCCGTCGCCTCCCTGCTCGTCGCCGGTACCCCCGGCACCGCATCCGCGGGCATCGTCGCCCCGCCCGACAAGATCGTCATCGAGGTAGCCACGGTGAACGGCTCGGGCTGCAAGCAGGGGACCGCGGCGGTGGCCGTCTCCCCGGACAACACCGCGTTCACGGTCACGTACAGCGACTACCTGGCCCAGGTGGGCGGGGACTCGGCGCCCACCGACTTCCGCAAGAACTGCCAGCTCAATCTGATCGTCCACGTCCCGCAGGGCTTCACCTACGCCGTCGCCAGCGCGGACTACCGCGGCTACGCCAGCCTCCAGCAGGGCGCCACCGCCGTCCAGAAGGCCTCGTACTACTTCCAGGGCTCGCCCGACACGGCCGCCAGGAACCACCCCTTCAACGGGCCTTACAACAACAACTGGCAGGCCACCGACGAGACCGAGTGGGGGCAGCTCGTGTGGGCCCCCTGCGGGGTGAAGCGGAACTTCAACATCAATACCGAACTGCGCGTCAACGCCGGCACCTCCGGCCCGTCGCAGACCAGCTTCATCACGATGGACTCGACGGACGGCGAGATCAACACCGTCTACCGGCTGGCGTGGAAGGAGTGCCCGGAGAGCTGAGCCGGCACGCCGTACGCATGCCACGGACGTACGGCTCCGGGTCGGGCCCCGCGCAGGCTGCCGCGTGGGGCCCGTACCCCCCAGAACCACCTCCAGGGCCGCACCACAAGGACGGCACCCCAGAGCCGCACTCCAGGGGCGCACTCCAGGGCCGTACTCCAGGGGCCGCCCGCCGCTCACCCCTGACGGCCGCCGCGCCCCCTGCGCCGGGACCGGACCGCCAGCGCCAGCACCGCGACGGCGATGACCGCGCCCGCCGGGCCGGCGAGACCGCCGCCGACCCCGCTCCCGCTCTCCGGCGCCGAGGCCCCTCCGCTGCCGCCGCCGCTCGCCGACGCCGCGGGCGAGTCGCCGTCCGGCGACTCCCGCTCGTCCCCGCCGAGATTCCTGCGCACGACCTCGCTCTGCGCACCCTCCGTGCCGAACATCAGCGCCTTGCCGTCGGGCGTGTACGTCACCGACTCGGACTGGCCCTGCAGCGGGGCGCTGATCTGCTGGTCGTCGCCGAGGCGGCCGCCCTTCCACGCGTAGCCGCGGGCGCTGAAGTAGGAGCGCAGCACCAGCTCCTTGCCGTCCGGCGAGAACGCCCCGTCCGTCACCCACGGCACCTCGTCGATCCGCCGGAAGGTGTTCGTGCCCCCCGTCACCAGCCGGGCCGGCCCCTCGTACAGACCGCCCCCGTCCTCGTTCTTGCTGGCGATGTACACCCGCCCGGTCTTCGGATGGACCATCATCGCCTCGGCGTTGCGGGGCCCGTCCTCGTACTTCACGACGTACTGCGTCGCGCGCACCGTGACGTCCTTCAGCGACCGCGGCTCGGGGAACCGGTAGATCCACACGTGGTTCCAGGAGTCGGCGTTGTCCCCAATGTCGCCGACGTACACATAGCCATCGGGCCCTATGGAGATGGCCTCCATGTCGCGGGGCGTTCCCACGCCCCGCAGGGTGACGGTCGCGACGGTCTTCCCCGTCCGCGAGTCGACGGCGAACACCCGCGGCTCGTCCTGGTCGTTGTGCGTCCAGTAGACACCCGGGTGGGCGCGGCTCGCGGCGAGCCCGCTGGACTCGGTGATCCTCGGGTCCTCGATCGTGAAACCGTCACCGCCGTCGGCGGCGACCGCGGCCGCGGCGGGCACGGCCGGCATGGCGGGCACGGCGGCGCCGAGCACCAAGGCAGCGGCAAGCAAGGTCGTACGCAACGAACGCATGCCCCAAGTGTCCATCGTCACGTCACCGGCCGGGGCCGCGCCCGCCGGGGGTCGGCCATCATTACCCCCATGCGTTTCCTGTTCGTCGGTGACTCCATGACAATCGGCCGCGCCGGCGACTACACCTGGCGCTACCGGATGTGGCAGCACCTCAACCGCTCCTTCGGCGGGCCGTACAAGATCGTCGGCCCGCGTACCGAGCTGTACGACACCGGCGCCGACGCCGCCGTCTCCACCGCCTACGCCGATCCGGACTTCCCCGCCCACGCCCGCCGGCACCTGGCCGGCTGGGGCGAGGGCTGGCTGCACATGGCCCCGCTGATAGAGGAGGCGGTGGCCGCGGCCAAGGCGGACGTGCTGCTCGTCTCGCTGGGCCTGATCGATCTCGGCTTCTACACGAACAGCAGTCAGACCGCCCGCAACACCCGCGAGTTCATCGCCGCGGCCCGCACCGCGAACCCGCACGTCCGGGCGGTGCTGCTGCCCGTCATCCGCAACGTACGGGCACTGTCCGACGCGCCCTTCGCGGCCGAGTGCGAACGCTTCAACGAACTCCTCGCCAAGGCGGTCGCCGACCTCGACTCCCCCTCGTCGCCGCTGCTGCTGGCGTCGCCGCCGGAGTCGTACGACATCCACACGGACACCTACGACGGCACACACCCGGGCCCGTCCGGCGAGCACAAGCTGGCCGCGGCCTTCGCCGACGCGATGCACCAGGCGTGGGACCTGGGCGGACCCTACGAGCCCGCCTTGCGCTGAGCAGGATTTTCCGGGGATGCGAAGCACGCGGGGTGAGGTGACCCTGGAGAAGCGGGGGGCTCACCTCGAAGGAGGACGTCCATGTCCATGATGGACAAGATCAAGCAGATGCTGAAGGGCCACGAGGACCAGGCTTCCAAGGGCATCGACAAGGCCGGCGACATGGTCGACGACAAGACCCAGGGCAAGTACAAGGGCCAGGTCGACACCGCCCAGGACAAGCTCAAGGACCAGCTCGGCGTCGACCAGGGCGACCAGGGGCAGAACCCGCCCCCGCAGCAGCCCTGACGGCCGCACGCCACGTCACGCCTCGCGTGACGACGCCCTCACGTGGCGAAGGTAGGGAACCAATGACCGGGAACACCCAGCTCACCGCTCGCGACATCATGACCGGCGGCGTACAGTGCGTCGGCGCGCACCAGTCGCTGCTGGAAGCCTCGCAGATGATGCGCGACCTGAACGTCGGCTGTCTGCCCATCTGCGGCGACAACAACCGGCTCACCGGCCTGATCACCGACCGCGACATCGTCGTCCAGTGCTGCGCCGAGGGCATCGACCCCGCGACGGTCCAGGCCGGCTCCCTGGCCGGCGAGCTCCACTGGATCGACTCCGGCGCCGGCGCCGACGCCGCCCTCGCGATGATGGAGCAGCACCAGGTCAAGCGGCTGCCGGTGATCGACGTCAAACACGGCCACCAGCTCGTCGGCATGATCACGGAGGCCAACCTCGCGAAGAACCTCACGGACGCGCAGATCGCGGAGTTCGCGACCAGGGTCTACGCGAACGTCTGACGCGTCTGACGCGCCCGCCGTGTCCACCGCGTCCGAGTCCGACGCGTTCTCGTTCGGCGCGTTCTCGGCGCGTTCTCGTACGACGACGTCGGGGCGGCACTCACCGCGTGGGTCACCCACTGCGGCGGGGCCGCCCCGGAGCGTCTCAGGCGCCCGCACTCGGTCGCATCGGGGCCGGGGGCACCGAGCCCGGCAGTTTCGGGCTCGGAGGCCTCGATGCCGGGGGCACCGTGCTCGGAAGCCTTGGGCTCGTGAGCTTCGGGCTCGGCACGATCGTGCCCGGCGCCTTGGAGCTGGGGGCCACCGCGCTCGGCGGCTTCGGCGTCGGCACCTTGGTGCTCGGCGCCACGGGGGCCGGCGGCTTCGCAGTCGGCGCCACCGCACTGGGGACCTGGGGACTCGGCGCCTTGGTGCCCGGCGCCACGGCGGTCGGCGGCTTGGTACTCGGCGGCTTGGGGCTCGGCGCCACCGCGCTGGGCACCTTCGCGTTCGGCGCCTTGGGACTGGGCGCCTTCGGGCTCGGGGCCGCAGGGGTGGGAGCCTTCTCCCCGACACGCCGGCTGGATTCGAGGTGCGCGAAGACCACCAGGTTCTGGTTGTAGTCCTTCGCGCTCTTGTCGTACTCACCCGCGCACGTGATCAGGCGCAGCAGCGCCTGCGGGGTGTCGTCGTAGACGCGCGCGCTCGGGAAGGTCTTCTTGTCGAACGTCTCGACGGAATCGACCTTGAACGTGGCGATCGTGCCGTCCTCGCGGGTGATGTCGACCATCCTGCCCGGCTTGAGCTCGCTGAGGCCCACGAACACGGCCGGCCCGGTCATCGTGTCGAAGTGGCCCGCGACGATCGCCGTACCGCGTTCGCCGGGGGTGGGACCGTCCTTGTACCAGCCGACCAGGTTGTTGTTGTTGACCGGCGGCGAATTGAGCTGGCCGGTGGGGCTGAGCCCCAGCGGGATGAACGGCGCGTCGACCGAGATGTAGGGGATCTGGAGCCGCTTCGGATTGGACGCGGACAGCGCGGGGCCGGGGCTGGCGTGCGGGGCGGACGAGGGGCCCGCGGCCCTCGGGGTCATGGCCGCCGCCGGTTTGCCCGACCGGTCGTTCCCCGCGGTGGCGTCGAACGCGCCGTAGATCAGGAGGGCGCCCACCCCCACCGACACGACGGGCCACAGCAGGGCCTTCCGGAGGGAGCGGAAGGTGCCTTCGGAGCGGTACGGGGACGGGCCGGACGGCTGCCGGAAGATCATGTGAGGGTGCCTTTCGGGCGGTGATGCGGGTGAAGCGGGGTTCCGGCTGAAGCGGTGCGCGGACACGGCGGAGAGAGGACGCCGTCCCGCCGAACCGCCACGGAAACGTCACCGCCGCGGCCACCGTCCCGGGAAGGACGGTGGCCGCGACTACGCAGCGATACGGCTACTGGTGCGACCGCGTCAGATCTGGGCACCCGAGTTGCGGCGGCGCAGCTTGTAGGCCGCGGCACCCAGACCGCCGAGCATCAGAACCGAGCCGGCCGCGAGGCTGCTGCCGTTCGTGGCGAGACCGCCACCACCGGCGTCGACGCCGCCGTTCGGCTTGTCCTCGTCGTCGTCATCGTCGTCGTCATCGTCGTCGTCGTGGTCGTAGTCGTCGTCGTGGTCCTTCTTGCCGTGGTCGTGGTCCTTCTTGTCCCACTTCTTGTCGTGACCCTTGTCGTGACCCTTGTCGTGGTCGCCCTTGTCGTAGCCACCCTTGTCGTGGTCACCCTTGTCCGAGTCGTCCTTGTCGGACTTCTCGTAGTCACTCTTGCCCGAGTCGTCCTTGTCCGACTTCTCGTAGTCACTCTTGCCCGAGTCGTCCTTGTCCGACTTCGAGGAGTCGTCCTCGGTCACGAGCTTGGCGAGAGCGCCACCACCGGCGTCGACGCCGCCGTTGGGCTTGTCCTCGTCGTCGTCATCGTCATCGTCGTCGTCATCGTCGTCGTGGTCGTCGTGGTCCTTCTTGCCGTGGTCGTGGTCCTTCTTGTCCCACTTCTTGTGGTGACCCTTGTCGTGGTCGCCCTTGTCGTAGCCACCCTTGTCGTGGTCACCCTTGTCCGAGTCGTCCTTGTCGGACTTCTCGTAGTCACCCTTGTCGGACTTCTCGTAGTCACTCTTGCCCGAGTCGTCCTTGTCCGACTTCTCGTAGTCGCCCTTCTCCGAGCCGGACTTCTCCGCGTCGTCCTTCTTGTCGGAGTCGTCCGCCACGATCACACGGGCGAGAGCGCCACCACCGGTGTCGACACCACCGTTGGGCTTGTCCTCGTCGTCGTCATCGTCGTCGTCGTCATCGTCGTCGTCGTCGTCGTGATCGTCGTCGTCGTGGTCGCCCTTGTCGTGGTCCTTCTTGTCCCACTTCTTGCCGTAGTCGTGGTCGCCCTTGTCGTGGCCACCCTTGTCGTGGTCGCCCTTGTCGTGGTCGCCCTTGTCCGAGTCGTCCTTGTCGTAGTCGTCGGAGTCGTCGCGGCTGGACGCGGCGCCGGCGGCACCGCGGTCGTCCGCGGTGGCGATGGCATAGGCAGCGGGCGCGGTGACCGAGAGGACCGCGGTGATTGCGGCTGAGATCCACAGGTTGCGGGCAGAGCGCATGGGAAATTCCTTTCGCCGCGACTGCGACGGCTGACACATCGTCGGCTCATCGGATCGCAGCAGCGACTCCGACAACCGTCAGCCGGATTCCGGGGGCCCACCACCCGAGATCGCTGCATTCGAGGTACCTCGTGGGCTTTTCGGGTGGCGATCTGCCCGATAATCACCCGTTGGAGGGCCACACGAAGCGAGTCGCACGCACCGTGCGGAGCCCCGGGCCCCACCGCCGCCTCCATCTGAGGCACCCTCACGTCGGTCCGGCCGCGAGGGCGGACGGCGCGCCGCCGGCCCCGTGCCCCGCGCGCACCCTTGCCTGGAGTGCGCTCCAACGCGTTGGCTGGTGGCCCATGGAGTACACGCAGCTCGGACGCACAGGACTCAAGGTCAGCCGGCTCGTCCTCGGCACGATGAACTTCGGACCGCAGACCGACGAGTCCGACAGCCATACGATCATGGACACCGCGCTGAACGCGGGAATCAACTTCTTCGACACGGCGAATGTCTACGGCTGGGGCGAGAACAAGGGCCGGACGGAAGAGATCATCGGGAACTGGTTCGCGAAGGGCGGCGACCGCCGCGACAAGGTGGTCCTCGCCACGAAGGTGTACGCGAACATGGCCGCGGACGGGGACGCCTGGCCCAACCACGACAAGCTGTCCGCCCTGAACATCCGCCGCGCCGTCGACGCCAGCCTCCGGCGGCTCAAGACCGACCACATCGACCTGTACCAGTTCCACCACATCGACCGGAGCACCCCGGTCGAGGAGATCTGGCAGGCCGTCGACGTACTGATCCAGCAGGGCAAGATCCTCTACGCGGGGTCGTCGAACTTCCCCGGCTGGAAGATCGCCCAGACGAACGAGACCGCGCGCCGCCTCGGCTCGTACGGCCTGGTCAGCGAGCAGTGCCTGTACAACCTGGCGGAGCGGCGCGCCGAGATGGAGGTCATCCCGGCGGCGCAGGAGTACGGCCTCGGGGTCATCCCCTGGTCGCCGCTGCACGGCGGTCTCCTCGGCGGCGTGATCAAGAAGGAGACCGAGGGCGGCCGCCGGTCGGCAGGCCGCTCGGCGGACGCGCTCGCCGACACGGCGGTGCGGGCCCAGGTGCAGGCGTACGAGGACCTGCTCGACAAGCACGGTCTCGCCCCCGGCGAGGTGGCCCTGGCCTGGCTGCTCACCCGCCCCGGCGTGACCGGCCCGATCGTCGGCCCCCGCACCGCCGACCAGCTGGCCTCGGCGCTGCGGGCGCTGGAGCTGGAGCTGGGCGAGGAGCTGCTGGCGGGCCTCGACGAGATCTTCCCGGGTCCCGGGCCGTCGCCGGAGGCCTTCGCCTGGTAGCCGGCGCATCGCCGATGGCAGCGCGGTGGCCGTGCCGGTCGCAGGCCGAGGTCAGCGACCGAGCACGGCCGCCACGGCGACGACGACGAACATCAGCACGAGCACACCGGCCATGATCCGGTTCCTGGTCTTCGGGTCCACCGTTCGAGCGTAACCGCACCGAGAAGATGATCTATAGTGCGGTCCCTCATCACCGACGATCAAGGGAGGGGATTTCCATGCGTCGGATCTTCAAGGGGATCGCAGTGGGGTCCGCGGTGGCAGGCAGCCTGATCCTGGGCTCGGGCCAGGCGGTGGCGGCGCCGCTCTGGCAGCCCATCAGCGGTCCGTTCACCAGCTGCGCGAAGACCGTGGGGCACACCGCAGTGAGCGGTGTGAACTTCCAGGGCTGTCTCATCGTCAACGCCAACATGGACGCCCAGGTCGTCCTCGTCGTGAACAACCACTCCGGCAGGGCCGTCACGATCTCCGGCCAGATCGAGAGCGACTTCGGCAACGCCTCGTGTGTGCAGACGACGCTCAACACCGGAACCCAGCGTGCCTGCTACGGACCCACGTCGGCGCTCGCCCAGTGCCGTGAAGGCCACGCCGACGTCGCCGGCCCGTACGGCGGCACGGTGCGCTTCACCGTCGAGGGTGTGGTGAACGAGATGGAGTCCACCACGGCGTGCAACGGCTACGCGGACCCCGTGGACTGACCTGCAAGGCCGGAGGCCCTGCCGCTCCGCCTGGAGCGGTTCCACGGACACTGCGCACGTACAGGTGTTGGGCCGGCGCGCACAGCATCGTCCGCGCCGGCCACCGGAGTTGACCGCCTCATCCGGCGAGCGGCCAGGCGTCGACCGTCTCGTAGCGGGGCTGTTCCCGCTCGATCCCGCCCCTGGGCAGGTTGCTGCGGACGAGCGCCAGCTCGGACACGGTCCAGGGCGCGCCCTCGAAGCCGTTCAGCTCGTCGACGTACGGCCGGAGGTCCGTGTCGGCACGGGTGCGGGCGATGGTCAGATGGGGGTGGTAGGCGCGGTGCTCGTCCATCGGGACGCCCGAGCGCCGCGCCGCCGCGTCCGCGCGCTCGGCGAGCATGCGCATCTCCTCGATCCCGCCGGCGGCCCCGATCCACAGGGTCCGCCGTCCGAAGCGCCCGGCCCCGTGCAGACGCAGCCGGAACTCATCGCTGCGGTGGGCTGCGCGTCCGAGCCGCTCGCGCAGCTCGGGCACGGTCCGCTCGTCGACCTCGCCCATGAAGGCGAGCGTGAAGTGCCAGCCGGGCCGCCCGGTCCAGCGCAGTCCGTGCGAGCCGGGGAGAGCATGCAGCGGGTCGACGGCGGCTCCGAGCTCGCGCAGGGCCTCGTCGGGCGGGAGCACGGCGGCGAAGAGTCTCATACGGCCAGTTTGCGACAGTGGGCGATCAGCTGTGCACGGTTCTCACTCGAAGCCGAAACTCCCCTTTTGGTCTGCGCAGACATCGTGCAAGCATGGGGCCATGGCTACCAGGATGCTCAGCGTGCGGATAGACAGCGAGACGCTTGAGTCGGTGAAGGAGCGGGCCGCGGCCCGGGGCATGACCGTCCAGGAGTACGTGGTCGGGCGGCTCCAGCGGGACGAGTTCGAGGAGCAGTACCGGGAGGCGGTCATCGAGACGCTGGAGCTGTACGGCGATGTGCTGGCCGCGGCGGACCTCGACGACGCCCCGCCGGGAGCGGGCCGTGAGGAGTCCGCCGCCGCATGACGCACCATCTCGACCTCAGTCAGCTGCTCTGGACCGCGGAGCGGCTCCCGGGGGATCCGCAGGCGGACGACTACGGCTCCCTGATCGCGGCGGTGGACCGCGCGAGCTCCGCCGCATTCGGCTACGAGGTGTACGGATCGGTACCGCTGAAGGCGGCGGCCCTGTTCCAGACCATCGCCCTGCTCCAGCCGCTGGAGCACAGCAACAAGACGTTCGCGTTCGCGGCGGCCCGCTCTTTCATGCGGGCCAACGGGCAGATCCTGCGGCCGAAGCCCGACCAGCTCAGCGAGTTGCTGGCGGACATCCAGCCGGGTGCACGCGGGGTGCGCGCCATCGCCGAGCAGCTGGCCCAGTGGGCGCGGCCGCCGGGGGTGCAGGCGTAGGCCACCACCCCCGGCCCCGTACGGCTACGCGGCCGCCACCAGCTCCTGCTCCTCGCGCTCCTCGCGCCGCTCCCGCGGCACGAACCGCACGTGCTGCCGTCCCCGCCGCAGGTCCACCTTGACGCGCAGGTCCCCGGCCCTGGCCAGGATCAGGCCGATCGCGACGGCCGCGGCGATCGCGACCGCGCCTCCCGTCGCGAAGCCGGCACGGACGCCGTACGTGTCCGTGATCCAGCCGACGATCGGCGCTCCCAGCGGGGTGCCGCCGACGAAGACCATCATGTAGAGGCTCATCACCCGGCCGCGCATCACCGGGTCCGTGGCCATCTGGACCGACGAGTTGGCCGTGACGTTGACCGTCAGGCCCACCATGCCGATGGGCACGAGCAGCAGCGCGAAGAGCCAGAAGGCGGGCGAGAGGGCGGCGGCGATCTCCAGTACGCCGAACAGCACCGCCGCGCCGACCAGCATCCGCAGCCGGGACGTGGCGCGCCGCGCGGACAGCAGCGCCCCGGCCAGGGAGCCGGCCGCCATCAACGTGTTGAACAGGCCGTATGTGCCGGCGCCCGCGTGGAAGACCTTGTCGGCGAACGCGGTCAGCCAGATCGGGAAGTTGAAGGCGAACGTGCCGATGAAGCCGACGAGGACGATCGGCCAGATCAGCTCGGGCCGCCCGGCGACGTACCGCAGACCCTCCCGCAGCTGGCCCTTGCCGCGCGGCACGCGCTCCACCTTGTGCAGCTCGCTCGTGCGCATCAGCAGCAGCCCGGTGATCGGGGCGAGGAAGGACAGGCCGTTGAGCAGGAACGCCCAGCCGCTGCCGACGGCCGTGATCAGCACACCGGCGACGGCCGGGCCGACGAGCCGCGCGGACTGGAAGTTCGCGGAGTTGAGGCTGACGGCGTTCCGCAGCTGGTTCGGGCCGACCATCTCGGAGACGAAGGACTGGCGGGTCGGGTTGTCGACGACCGTGACCATGCCGAGCAGGAAGGCGATGAGGTAGACGTGCCAGACCTGCACATGGCCGGAAAGCGTCAGTACGGCGAGTGCGAGCCCGCACAGGCCGAGCGCGCCCTGGCTGAAGAGGAGGAGGCGGCGCTTCGGATAGCGGTCGGCGATGACGCCGCCGTACAGGCCGAAGAGCAGCATCGGCAGGAACTGGAGGGCCGTGGTGATGCCGACGGCCGCGGCGGAGCCCGTGAGGCTGAGGACGAGCCAGTCCTGGGTGATACGGGCCATCCAGGTGCCCGTGTTGGAGACGATGGCTCCGCTGAAGAACAGCCGGTAGTTGCGGATCTTCAGCGAGCTGAAGGTGCCCCGGGCGGCGCCGGAGCCGGCCTCGGCGGCCGTCTCGGTGCGGGTGTCGGTGTCGCTGTCGGTGCGGGTGTCGTTGGTGCGTGGGTCCGGTCCGGGTGCGGAGTCTGCTCCGGGTCCCGTACTCAAAAGGGTTCGCCTCCTCAGCGGTCGTGCGGCTACAGGTGTGCGAGCTTCTCCAGTACGGGGGCGGCGGCGCGCAGCTTGGCCCACTCGTCCTCGTCCAGGCCCTCGACGAGCGACGCCAGCCAGGCGTTCCGCTTGCGACGGCTTTCCTCGAGCATGGTCTCGGCCTGCTCGGTCTGGGTGACCACCTTCTGCCGGCGGTCATCCGGATGCGGCTCCAGCCGGACCAGCCCCTTGGCTTCCAGCAGCGCGACGATGCGGGTCATCGACGGCGGCTGGACGTGCTCCTTGCGGGCCAGCTCACCGGGGGTGGCGGAACCGCAGAGGGACAGTGTGCCGAGCACCGACATCTCGGTCGGGCTCAGCGATTCGTCGACGCGCTGGTGCTTCAGGCGCCGGCCCAGCCGCATGACGGCCGAACGCAATGAGTTCACGGCGGCTGCGTTGTCGCCGTGGGACAGATCAGGCATGTTCTTTAGAATACCTCATTACCCAACCTAAAGACCAGGGGGTTTCGGGTCGGCTGGATGTATCACCCAAATGAGTGAGACGCATCCGGAAAGTGACGCACCGACGGGATCCGGCCAGCGACCCTGGGTGACATGGCAACGACAGCATCGACCGCAGCGGCGTCATCGACCGTGCTCAGCCTCCGGATAGACGGGGAGCTGCTCGACCGGTTGCGGCAGCACGCCGCCAAACGCGGAATGAGCGTCCAGGACTACGTGGTCCGGACGCTCATTCGCGACGACTTCGACGAACGCTTCAAGACGGCCGTCGAGGAGACGGAGAAGTTCTACGGCCCGGCATGAGGCCGCTTCTCCGAGGGTCGAGGGGCCTTACGTGAGGCCCAGCGCGGGCATCGCGTAGTAGAAGACGAACACCGCGGACACGACGTACATCGCCACCGGCACCTCACGCCCGCGCCCGGTCACCAGCCGCAGCACGCTGAAGGCGATGAAGCCGATCCCGATGCCGTTGGTGATCGAGTACGTGAACGGCATCATCACCATCGCCAGGAAGGCCGGAACGGCGATCGTGAAGTCGCTCCAGTCGATGTCCTTGACCGACCCGGCGAGGATCAGGAAGCCCACCGCCAGCAGTGCGGGCGTCGCAGCCTGGGACGGAACCATCGTCGCGAGCGGCGTCAGGAACAGCGCCACCGAGAACAGCGCACCGGTGACGACGGAGGCCAGACCGGTGCGGGCGCCCTCGCCGACGCCCGCCGTGGACTCCACGAAGCAGGTGTTGGCGGACGACGAGGTGGCACCGCCCGCGGCGACCGCGATGCCGTCGACGATCAGCACCTTGTTGATGCCGGGGAAGTTGCCCTGCTTGTCCATGAGCTTGGCCTCGTCGCCGATGCCCAGGATCGTGCCCATCGCGTCGAAGAAGCAGGACAGCAGCACGGTGAAGACGAACAGCGCACCGGTGAGACAGCCGACCTTCTCGAAGCCGCCGAACAGGCTGACCTGTCCGACCAGGCCGAAGTCGGGCGTCGCGACCGGGTTGCCCGGCCACTGCGGGACGGTGAGGCCCCACGCCTCGCCCGGCAGATTCGCGATCAGCTGGATGGCGACCGCGACGACCGTCATCACGACGATCGAGATCAGGATCGCGCCGGGCACCTTGCGGATGATCAGCGCGAGGGTGAGCAGCGCGCCGAGGACGAAGACCAGGACCGGCCAGCCGGAGAGGTGGCCGGTGAGGCCGAGCTGGAGCGGGACGGTGGTGTGGGCGGCGTCCGGGATCCGGGAGACGAAGCCGGAGTCGACGAGGCCGATCAGCATGATGAAGAGGCCGATACCTATCGCGATGCCCTTGCGCAGGCCGAGCGGCACGGCGTTCATGACCCGTTCGCGCAGGCCTGTCGCGACGAGCAGCATCACGACGAGACCGGCGAGCACCACCATGCCCATCGCGTCCGGCCAGCTCATCCGCGGGGCGAGCTGGAGGGCGACGACCGTGTTCACTCCGAGGCCGGCGGCGAGCGCGATCGGGACGTTGCCGATGACGCCCATGAGGAGGGTGGAGAAGGCGGCGGTGAGCACGGTGGCGGTGACCAGCTGGCCGCCGTCGAGCTGGTGCCCGTACATGTCCTTCGCGCTGCCGAGGATGATCGGGTTCAGCACGATGATGTAGGCCATCGCGAAGAAGGTCGCGAAGCCGCCGCGGACCTCACGGGGGAGGGTGGAGCCGCGCTGGGAGATCTTGAAGTAGCGGTCGACACGGGCGAGGGCACCGGAACCGGCGGGGCCGGAGTCCGGACGCTGCGGCTGCTGCGACTGCTTCGGCTGCTGGGCGTCCGCAGGGGCGGTGGCCGTGGGGGGCATGCGAGACCTCGTCAAGGGGTGGTTCTTGGCCGATTTCTTGGATGTTCATACGAATGAAACCGGTCGGACGCAAACCGCTTCAGTATGAACGTATAAGCGAAAGATCGGTATCTCCGCGCGTAGACACCTGCAGTGGAGGGGCTCCGAGGGGCCGACCGGGGTCCACCTACACTGACCGCATGGCGAAGTGGACCCCCAAGCACGAGGCACCCGAACCCCTGGAGGGTCCGGTCGTCGCCACGATCACCGGCGGCACGATCCTGTGGTTCGTCCTCTTCCTGGTGCAGGTCCCCTTCTACGGCTGGTTCGCCGAGCGCGACCTCGGCTGGTGGGTCTGGACCTGCCTGGCCGGCGGCGGACTCGGGATCATCGGGATCTGGTACGTGCGCAAGCGCGACAGGGCGATCAAGCGCGCGGAGGCGGACGCCGGGGCCGAACGCCGGGAGTGAAGAGGCTCCCCCACCCGCCCCCTGACGGACTCCCCCGGCGGACCCTGCCTTCCCCCTGATGTTCACCCCGCTCAGGGGGTGAAGGCCGCCCGTCGGCCGTACCGTCGAGAACATGACGCAGCGGTCGGAGATCGGCAGCAACGAGCCCCAGCACTACGCCACCGCGGCCATCGACGCGGGCGCGGAGCTCGACCCCGTGCACCCCGTGACGCCGCCGGTGCTGCACCGGCCCGGCGGGCTCACCGCCGCCGAGGTGGCGGAGCGCATCGCGCGCGGTGAGGTCAACGACGTACCCGTACGCAGCAGTCGCTCCGCGGTCGACATCATCCGTGGCAACGTCTTCAACCGCTTCAACGCGATCATCGGCGTGCTGTGGGTGATCATGTTCTTCGTCGCGCCGTTCCAGGACACCCTCTTCGGCTTCGTCATCCTGGCCAACACCGGCATCGGCATCATCCAGGAACTCCGCGCCAAGAAGACCCTCGACGGGCTCGCCGTCATCGGCGAGGCGAAACCCGTCGTCCGGCGCGACGGCGTCGCCGGCGAGGTGTCCACGTCCGAGATCGTGCTCGGCGACCTGATCGAACTCGGCCCGGGCGACAAGGTCGTCGTGGACGGCGAGGTCGCCGAGGCCGACAGCCTCGAGGTCGACGAGTCGCTGCTCACCGGCGAGGCCGACCCGGTCCTCAAGCGGCGCGGCGACCGGATGATGTCCGGCAGCTTCGTCGTGGCGGGCAGCGGCGCCTTCACCGCCACCAAGGTCGGGCGCGAGGCGTACGCCGCACAGCTCGCCGAGGAGGCGTCCCGCTTCACGCTCGTCCACTCCGAGCTGCGCAGCGGCATCTCCACGATCCTCAAGTACGTGACGTGGATGATGATCCCGACCGCGACCGGGCTCATCATCAGCCAGCTGCTGGTGAAGGGCGACAACCTCAAGGACTCCATCGCCCGCACCGTCGGCGGCATCGTCCCGATGATCCCCGAGGGCCTCGTGCTCCTCACCTCCGTCGCCTTCGCGATCGGCGTCATCCGGCTCGGCCGCAAGCAGTGCCTGGTCCAGGAGCTGCCCGCGATCGAAGGGCTCGCCCGCGTCGACGTCGTCTGCCTGGACAAGACCGGCACGCTCACCGAGGGCGGCATGGACGTCACCGAGCTGCGCACCCTCGACGGCCACGACGAGGCGTACGTACGCAAGGTCCTCGGCGCGCTCGGCGAGTCCGACCCACGGCCCAACGCCTCGCTCCAGGCGATCATCGACGCCTGTCCGGACAGCGAGGAATGGCGCTGCGTCGAGTCGCTGCCCTTCTCCTCCGCCCGCAAGTACAGCGGCGCCGCGTTCAGCGAGGGCGACGGCCAGAGCTCCACCTGGCTGCTCGGCGCGCCCGATGTGCTGCTGCCCGAGAAGGACCCGGCCCTCGCCGACATCGACCGCCTCAACGAGCAGGGGCTGCGGGTGCTGCTGCTCGCCCGAGCCGCCGGGGAGCTCGACGCCCACGACGTCGCCACGGGCGCCCGGCCCGCCGCCCTGGTCGTCCTGGAGCAGCGGCTGCGGCCCGACGCCGCGGACACCCTCCGGTACTTCGCCGACCAGGACGTCACCGCGAAGGTCATCTCCGGCGACAACGCGGTCTCCGTGAGCGCGGTGGCCGAGAAGGTCGGTGTTCCCGGCGCCGGGAACACCGTGGACGCCCGCCGGCTCCCTGCCGAGCGGGACGCGATGGCGGCCGAGCTCGACAAGAACGCGGTCTTCGGCCGCGTCACCCCGCAGCAGAAGCGGGACATGGTCGGCGCGCTCCAGTCCCGCGGCCACACGGTCGCGATGACCGGCGACGGCGTCAACGACGTCCTCGCCCTCAAGGACGCCGACATCGGCGTCTCGATGGGCTCCGGCTCGGAGGCGACGAAGGCGGTCGCCCAGATCGTCCTGCTGAACAACAGCTTCGCCACCCTGCCGTCGGTCGTCGCCGAGGGCCGCCGCGTCATCGGCAACATCACCCGGGTCGCGACGCTCTTCCTGACGAAGACCGTCTACTCGGTGCTGCTCGCGATCCTCGTGGTCGTGGCGCAGGTGGAGTACCCCTTCCTGCCCCGCCATCTGACCCTGCTGTCGACGCTGACGATCGGCGTCCCGGCCTTCTTCCTGGCCCTGGCCCCCAACAAGGAGCGCGCCAAGCCGCACTTCGTCCGCCGGGTCATGCGGTACTCGATCCCGGGCGGCATCGTCGCCGCGGCCGCGACCTTCGCGACGTACCTCCTGGCCCGCTCCCACTACAGCGGCCCCGGTGCCCTGGAGGCCGAGACCAGCGCGGCGACGCTGACCCTCTTCCTGGTCGCCATGTGGGTCCTCGCGATCGTCGCCCGCCCCTACACATGGTGGCGGGTCGGGCTGGTCGCGGCGATGGGGCTGTGCTTCCTGGTCGTGCTGGCGGTGCCGTCGCTCCAGGACTTCTTCGCGCTGAAGCTGGTGGGCACGACGATGCCGTGGGCGGCGGTGGCGATCGCCGCGGTGGCGTCGGTGCTGCTGGAGTTCGCGTGGCGGTGGGTGGACCGGCGCTTCCCGGCGTGACCGGCATGGCCGGCATGGCCGGCGTGACCTCCGCACCTCCGCAGGGCCCTAGGGAGTGTCTTCAAGGGCGGGCCCGGCGGCGTCTGGTGCGTGCGATCGCAAGGCGGAGGAGGGAGTCCATGCGGTGGGGGCACCTCCCGTGCCCGAAGGGCTACGGGGGTGGGGGCACCTCCCAGGCGCGAGCTCTGGGGGAGCGTGCCAGGCGTCACCGGGCAGACGGGACTTTGAAGACACGACTTAGTGGTCCTCGGCGCCGCCGGCCGGCCGGTACCGAAGGAGGACGTTGCCGGAGCGGAAGACGGTCACCGCCCCGGCTCTCAGTTCGATGCGGTCCTTCAGACCGGCGTACAGGCTCCGGCCACGGCCCAGCAGCACCGGATGCACCAGGATCCGCAGCTCGTCCACCAGCCCCCGCTCCAGCAGCGTCACGGTGAGTCCGGAGCTCCCGAAGACCGCGACGTCACCGGCGGATTCGGCCCGGAGGCGGGCCACCTCGGCGCCCAGATCGCCGCCCTCGGTGCCGTGACCTCGGGCATCCGCTCCGCGGCCTCGGCGGAGGTCCAGACCTCGGCGAAGTGCTCGTAGGTGCGCCGCCCCAGCAGCAGGGCACCCACTTCGCGGGTCTGGCGCAGGTTCCAGTCGAAGAACTCCTCGTCGTAGAGCCCCCAGTCCAGCTCCCCTCCGGGCCCCTCGTGATAGCCGTCGAGGGAACAGAACAGGAACGCGAACACCTGCTGCTGCCGGCCATGGGGCGTCGAGCCGTGGTCCATCTCGTCTCCTTCCGGTCACCGCTGCACATCGCTGCACAGTGCACATCACTGCACATCACTGCACGGGGACAGACCGGCCCCGATGACGGAACTCATCGGCGAGGGGGGTGTTCTAGTCGAACCAGCGGTCCCGCGCCAGCTCCTCCGTCCGCGACGGGTCCTCCAGCAGCGCGGCGACCTCGAAGCGCCGCGGCCACTGGCCCGCCGCCCAGGCCAGACCCGCCGCGACGCCCTCCAGCGTCGAGGCGTGGATGACGCCGTCGGGGGTGCGGCGCCAGTCGAGTTCGACGCCGCCCGCGAGCAGTTCCTCGTGCTCGACGTAGGTGTCGGGGGCCGCGGGGCCGAGCAGCGCGTGGACCGACAGCGGTACGTCGTGCTCCTCGCCGACCGTCGTGACCTCGGCCTCGACCGCTTCGCCGAGCCGGCGGACCTGGAACAGCTCCGCGAGGTCCGCGGCCCGGGCCGGGGAGACCGGCAGCAGCGGGCGGCCCGCGGTCAGCGGCAGCAGGTCGGGGGCGTCGGCGACCAGCGCGTCCGAGGCGTCCACGACGCGCACCTCGCCGTCGACGACCGCGCGCAGCTCGTCCGGGAGCGTCACCTGGTCCGGGTCGAGGTCGGCCAGGGCGGTGTAGAGCGCGTGCAGCTGGGCCGGGCTGACGGTCCGGTCGGGGTCGGCGAGGCGGCCCAGCAGTTCGGCCGCTCCGCCCGGTTCGTCGAGGAGCGCGGCGACGGAGGTCCGTACGCCGAGCGCGTGCAGCACCTGCTCGTCCTCGAAGCCGGTCGCGTCCGCGGCGTCGTACAGACCGACCAGCAGCGGGTCACCGCCGGCCACGCGCAGGCCCGCGGGCCGACGGCCGTCGACCACCGGGTGGTCGCGCAGCCACCAGGCCGTGTACGGACGCACGGTCCCGGTCGTGCCGTCGGGCAGCAGCACCCGCACGGGCTGTGTGAGCGCGTCCCGCAACGGCGGCTGCGCGAGCAGGGCGAGCGCCTGCGGCCAGCAGTCGTCGTCGACCAGGTCCAGGTCGCGCACGGCGACGATCTCCGTCGCGACCGGCGGCAGCGGTGTGTCCGGCAGCCGGTCGAGCACGTCCTCGCACCACACGTCGACGGCGTCGAGCAGCCCCGCGTCGTCGGGCTCGGGGAAGTCCCCTTCGCGGGGCTCCAGTTCGTCGGGGTCGAGGACGACGTCGGTGGCGCGGACGAGGGCGAAGTTGGCCAGCACCCCGCAGGCGGCGAGCGGCTGTTCGCCCCAGCGATCGGCGAGTTCCAGGTCCACGAGGGCGAGTTCGTCCTCGCGCATCACGGCCGCGAAGGGGCTGCCGGGCAGCACGAGTTCGGCGGCGGGCGCGAGCTCGCCGTCCTCGTCGGGCAGGGCGAGGGCGCCCAGCCAGGGCTCGTCGCCGGGCTCCAGACCCGCGTCACGTACGAGCGCGAGCACGATCTCCGCGAGCTCCTCGCTGTCCGGGGCGTCCTCCTCCCACATCACCTCCCCGTCGTCGAGTGAGGCGGCGACCGAGGCCCGCACCTGCGGCGTGGTCAGCACCGCGCGGGGCGTCGCCGGCAGCGCGCCGAGCTTTTCGAGGAGGGGGTGGGCGGCGTCCGGGTGGGCCACCTTCAGCCCGAAGCGGGCGAGCCCGGCGGGGGTTTCGGGGGTGGGGAGGAGGACCTGGCGGGGGCCGATGGTGGTGCGGGTGCGCCCCTCGTCCGGGCCCCCCGCCAGCGGCACCGGGAGGCCGGAGAGCCGCTCGGGGTCGACGCCGGCGAGGCTGTCGTACAGCCGCCACCACCACTGCGGGTCGCGGTCGATCCCGGCGAGCCGGTCGACCGCCTCGGTCAGCGGCACCCGGGCGACGCCGAGCGTGCGCAGCTCCACGCGGCGCTCCAGCCCGGCGGGCAGCAGCGTGGGCAGCACATCGGCGAGTACGCGTACGGTCTCGGCGCCCGCACCCTCCACGACCTCGGCCTCCAGCGGCCGCAGCGCGAGGAGGTCCTCCGACGGGGCGGCGGGGGCGAGGAACGCGGTGCGGGGCAGCAGCTCCAGGATCGCCGCGCGCAGGGCACCGTCGAGCGCGCCCTTGCCGAGCGGTCCTGGCACCAGGTCGATGGTGCCCGTGGAGACGGGCTGCCAGTCGCCGAGGAGCTCGGCGTACGCCTCGGCCGCGCGCCGCACCAGGAAGTCGGTGAGCGGGCCGGGCGCGGGGTGGCGGCGGGCCGTGTCGAGGGGCAGCGTCGCGATGAGCAGCGCGGGGACGCCGAGCGGCTCGTCGGTGGGGGTCGGGGCGTGCACGACGGGCGCGGTCGCGGGGTGCACGGGCGCGCCCTCGGCGTCCACGGGCACCGCCCAGGTGACCGTCCAGTGCGGGCGCAGCCGCTCCTCGAGGGGGCGGTCGGCGAGGAGCGCGGTCTCAAGGGCGCCGTGGTGGGTGACGGTGCGCCAGCGGTTGACGCCGCGCGCGCTGTCGTCGATGTGGACGTACGCGCCCTGCTCGGAGCGGCGCAGGGTCCGTACGCCGTCCGGGGTCTCGACGACGACCTCGGCGAGGCCGGGGAGGGTGAGCAGCAGGGCGTCGTCGATGCCGTCGAGGAGGCGGGCGACGAGGTCCTCGGCGGTGCCGTCGCGCAGCGGCAGGATGACGACCGTTTCGTAGCCGTCGGGGGCGCTGCCCTCGGCGGGCAGCGGCAGGCGCAGCAGCGGTACGTGGCCGTCGCGGCGGCGCAGCTCGTCGCCGAGGCCGGGGCTGGCCTGGGCGGCCTGCTGGGCGAGTTCGCGGGCCTCGGCGAGGGACCAGCGGACGCCGCCGTGCCGGCCGACGACGGCGGGCTCGTCGCTGACGGCGAGGACGGCGGCGAAGCCGACGCCGAAGCGGCCGACCGCGGTCCGGTCGTGATCGCGCTTGGCCGAGGCGCGGAGCGTGGACAGCGACTCGACACCGGCGGCGTCGAGCGGCGCGCCGGTGTTCGCGGCGACGAGGGTGCCCCGCACGAGGGTGAGCCGGAGCCGGCCGGGCACCCCGGCGCGGGCGGCGGCGTCCGCGGCGTTCTGGGCGAGCTCGACGACGAGACGGTCCCGGTAGCCGCCGAGCGCGAGGTCCTCCTCGGCGTTGGCGTCCTCCCGGAAGCGGGCCGGGCTGGCCCCCCATGCGTCGAGCACCCCACGCCGCAGCCGCGCCGTCCCGAACGGATCGGCCCCCTCGGTCGTCCTGACGCTCACGGCTGTCTCCGCTCTCTTCTCAGTCCCTGTTACCGGTGTACCGCTGAACGCCCACCGGTGCGGCCCGAAGGTATCGCGTCCCGCCCACGGCGCGGCGCCCCGTCCCGCGGAGCGGGGCAACACGCCGGTGCGGGTGGGTCCGGCGGCCCTGGGCACCGCGGTCAGGCTGGTGCGGCCCGACGCACCGCCCTCGCGCAGCGTCCACGAGTCGGCCGGCGGCCTCAGCCACGGGGCGACGGCCCACCACCGGGCGGCACCCGGCAACGCGAGCACGGGCCGGGGCCGTGGAGGCCCGGCGCCCGCAGGGGTGCGGGTGCCGGGTACAGCCGTCCGGAGGCGGTTGCGGAGGTCAGGGGGCGGCAGCCCCCGGGGTACCTAGGAGTGGCCCAGGTCGTCCGGGGACGCCGTGTCCACGTGGTCCGGGACCGAGCCGCTGTCCGGGGCCGGGCGGAGGGGGAACTCGTCCGGGCTCATCGAGTCGAGGACCGGCGGCGCCGGGCGCGGCGGCTTCGGCATGACGGCCGCCTCCGAGTGGCCCCCGCAGCCGTACGACAGGGACACGACCCGTCCGTCCGCGGGCGAGAACTCGTTGGCGCAGACGCCGAACGCCTGCTTCAGCGAGCCCGGCAGCGGCATCAGGAACGCACAGGACACGCATGTCGCCGGCGCGGCCTGCGCCATCGGGGTCTTCGCGCCGTACGCCTCTTCCCAGCGGTCGGCGGCGACGTGCAGCCCGTACCGGGACAGCACCCGTGCCCGCCGCATCCCGAGCTCCTCCGCGACCGACGCGATCGCGCCGCGCGACGGCGCCCGGGACACGATCTCCGCGTCCTCCGCGTCGACCCGGTCGGCCATCTCGTCCGAGACGGGGGAGTTCGGCGGGGGCGTGTCCTCGCCCGAGTAGCCGGGCTCCAGGCGCAGGTCGTCCGCCTCGGTCGGGAGCAGATCACCGGGCCCGAGGTCGCCAGGCCGCAGCCGCTCGCTCCACGGCACCCACTCGGGGGCCAGCAGCGCGTCCGGCCCGGGCAGCAGAACCGTCTCGTCGAGGGTGACCACCTTCGCGCGGGACGCCCGCGCGACCGTCACCGCCCAGCGCCAGCCCCGGTACCCGGGCTCCTTGCACTCGAAGAGATGTGTGACCACCCGGTCGCCCTCGGACACGACGTCCACGTGCTCGCCGACCACGCCTGGCGCGGCGGTCTCCTCGGCGGCCGCGCGGGCGAGGCCCACCGCCTCGGCGCACAGACGATCCGGGGTACGCGGGGTACGGCTTCGCGTCGTCGCAGCACTCACAGGTCTCGCTTCTCTCCTACGCCGTCTCACGGGTGCACGCCGGCCGATGAGCGATGTACGGGCGGCGGGCGGAGCGGACCAGAGGGCCGCATCGACGTCCGCGCCCGGCAATCGGTCCCGTGCGCACCTATCTGTCACCCATTCTGCGGGATGACGAAGAGGCGCGCGGCCGAGAACTACCGCCGGTGGCGCGCTACGCACGCTACCCCCTCCGTGGCGCCCCGCCCACCTGCCCGTCCGAATCCCGGTTCGGGTCGAGGGCGCGTAGGGCACTATGGCGTCGTGACAGCCGCGCGGTCGTCCCCTGCCGCCGGGCCGCTGAGCAGGGCTGCCGGGCCGCTGCGCAGGGCCGCCCGGTCGGTCGGCCGTGTCCTGCACCGGCCGTTCACCGGCACGGCGAAGGGCATCCGCCGCGCCACCCACGCCCACGGCGCGGGCGAGTCCGGGCTCGGCAAACTCATCGAACTCCATGCCGTCAACGGGGCCGGCGACGTCATGATCACTGTCGCCCTCGCCTCCACGGTCTTCTTCTCCGTCCCCACCGACGAGGCCCGCGGCCGGGTCGCGCTCTATCTCGCGATCACGATGGCGCCGTTCGCCCTTCTCGCCCCCGTCATCGGCCCGCTGCTCGACCACATCCCGCACGGCCGCCGCGCCGCGATGGCCGGCGCGATGACGGCCCGCGCGGTGCTGGCGCTCATGATGTCGGGCGCGGTCGCGACGGGCGGCATCGAGCTCTATCCGGCCGCGCTGGGCGTACTCGTCTGCTCGAAGGCGTACGGCGTGATCCGCAGCGCGGTGGTGCCGCGGCTGCTCCCTCCGCGCTTCGCCCTCGTGAAGGCCAACTCGCGGGTCACGCTCGCCGGTCTGGTCGCGACCGGGATCGCCGCGCCGGTGGGCGCCGGACTCCAGCGGATCGGCCCCGAGTGGCCGCTGTACGGGGCGTGCGCGATCTTCGTCGCGGGCACGGTCCTCGCGCTGAGCCTGCCGCACAAGGTCGACTCGGCCAAGGGCGAGCGCAAGGCCCGCATGCTGACGCACGGCGAGCGCAAGCCCAGCCTGCGCACGGTCGGTCCCTCGGTCCTGCACGGCCTCCAGGCGAACGTGGCGCACCGCATGCTCTCCGGGTTCCTGATCTTCTTCCTGGCATTCCTGCTGCGGGTGCATCCGATGGCCGGGCAGAGCGCGGCGGTGTCGCTGATCATGGTCGGTGCGGCGGCGGGTGTCGGGAACGCCTGCGGTACGGCGATCGGGGCATGGGTGCGCAACCGGCCCCCGGAGGTGATCGTCGCCACGGGGGTCTCGCTCGCGCTGTCGGCCGCGGTCCTGGCGGCCGTCTTCTTCAGCCCGTTCATGGTGGCGGTGCTGGCAGGGGTCGCGGGCCTGTCGCAGGCGCTGTCGAAGCTGTCGCTGGACGCGATGATCCAGCGGGACGTGCCGGAGTCGGTACGGACGTCCGCGTTCGCCCGTTCGGAGACGCTGCTCCAGATGTCGTGGGTGGTGGGCGGCGCGATCGGGATCGTGCTGCCGCTGAGCGGCACCCTCGGTATGTCGGTGGCCGCCGCCATCCTCGCGACGGGCGCCGCGCTGTCGCTGCGCGGCCTGCTGGTCGCCTCCCGGCGCAGTACACCCCTGTCCTCGTCCTCCGCCTCCGCCTCCGCGCACCCGGTGCGCACCGCGCCACGGGTGCGGTGACCTCGACGGGCGGGTCCCGGGGGCGCGAAGTGCTCGGCTGTGCGCCACGCCGCACCCCCACGATGCGGTACACCGAGGGCCCGATAGCCTTCGGACCATGACCGTTGCCTCGCGGCGGAGCCGCACAATGATCCAGCTCACCGGCAAGCGCCGCCGGGCCGCCGCCGCAGTCGGTGCCGTCTCGGCCGGCCTCCTCGTACTCTCCGGCTGCGACCAGCCGACGCCGCTCGCGACCGTGACGGTCGGCACCGAGTCGGTCGCCACCGAGGCGGCCTGCTACAACGACGGCAAGGCCATCAAGGAATCGTTGATCCAGGGCTGCCTCAACAAGAAGACCGGGCCGACCATCGAGGTCTCCGCGGACGACAGGGTCCGCTTCGGCGTCGAGCCGGAGATCGCCGAGAACGGCTGGACGCTCTTCATCGGCGGGCAGCAGGCCGAGCCGGAGCCGTACCACAAGACGTACCGGTCGATCCCGGGCAGCGCCTTCTTCTCCACCGCGATGGGCGAGGCGACCAGCACCGCTCAGGTCAGCGTCGTGGAGACCACCGGCAAGAAGCTGACCGGCATCTGGCACTTCACGCTCAAGAAGTCCTGAGCGGCCGCGGCCGGCCGTTCCCAGCATGCGCGTACTCGTCGTGACCGCGGTCCCCGCGGAGGCGGACTCCGTCTCGGCGGGCCTCGCCGTCGCCCTGCCCGCCGCCGCGGCCACCACGTCCGCCCTGCCCGGCGGTCACGCCCTGCGCCGGTGCGCGGGCGCGGGCGGGACCGTGGACGTCCTGTCCGCGGGCGTGGGCCCGGCGGCCGCTGCGGCGGGAACGGCGACGGCCCTGACGGCGGCGGCCCTGACGGCGGTGGCGTACGGGACGGCCGGCGCAGGGGCGGCCGCAAGCGCTGGGTACGACCTCGTCGTGTCCGCCGGGATCGGGGGCGGCTTCCCGCACACCGCTCCGCTCGGCGCGCTCGTCGTCGCGGACGCGATCGTCGCCGCCGACCTGGGTGCCGGCACCTCCGACGGCTTCCTCGCCGTCGACGAGCTCGGCTTCGGCCGCTCGGCGCACACCCCGTCGCCTCTCTCGGCGCGCATCGCCAAGGCCGTCGGCGCCGCTCAGGGGCCCGTGCTCACCGTCTCCACCATCACCGGCACCGCCGCCCGCGCCGACGAGCTGATGCGGCGTCACCCCCGGGCCGCCGCCGAGGCGATGGAGGGCTTCGGGGTGGCCGAGGCAGCCGTGGCGCACGGCGTGCCCGTCGCCGAGATCCGGGCCGTGTCGAACGCCGTCGGCCCCCGCGACCGGGCCGCGTGGCGGATCGGCGAAGCCCTGGAGGCGCTGCGCCGCGCGTTCGAGCAGCTCGGCCCCGTGTTCGAGGCCCCCGTACCCGAGGAGGAGGTCCGATGACCACCGTCAAGATCGCTTACTCGCCCTGCCCGAACGACACGTTCGTCTTCGACGCGTGGGCGCACGGCCGCGTCCCGGGCGCGCCCCGCCTCGACGTGACCTTCGCCGACATCGACATCACCAACGGGATGGCCGAGCGCGGTGAGTTCGACGTCCTGAAGGTGTCGTACGCCGTGCTGCCGTACGTCCTCGACGAGTACGCCCTGCTGCCGTGCGGCGGGGCGCTCGGCCGGGGCTGCGGTCCGCTCGTCCTGACCCGGGGACCGGACCTCGCGGGCGCCTCCCGGGCCGAAGGCTCCGAGGGGCTCGCGGGCATGACGGTCGCCGTGCCGAGCGAGAGGTCGACGGCGTACCTCCTCTTCCGCCTCTGGGCGGCGGACGTGGTCCCGGAGGGCGTCGGCCGGATCGTCGTCCTCCCGTTCCACGAGATCATGCCGGCGGTACGGGACGGGAAGGTGGACGCCGGACTCGTCATCCACGAGGCGCGGTTCACCTACCAGAACTACGGGCTGCACTGCCTCGCCGACCTGGGCGAGCACTGGGAGTCGACCACGGGTCTGCCGATCCCGCTGGGGGCGATCATCGCCAAGCGCTCCCTGGGCGAGGAGACGCTGAAGCTGCTGGCCGAATCGGCCCGTACGTCCGTGCGCATGGCCTGGGACGACCCGGCCGCGTCGCGTCCCTACGTACTCGAACACGCCCAGGAAATGGATCCGGCCGTGGCCGACCAGCACATCGGGCTCTATGTCAACGAGTTCACGGCCGACCTCGGGGAGGACGGCTACGCGGCGGTGCGCGGGCTGCTCACACGCGCCGCGGCCGAGGGGCTGGTGCCGCCCCTCGGCCGGGATGCGCTGTCCTTCGTCTGACGGCCCGCTCGGCGGGCCCTGGGGGGTGTCCCTCTAGACGTCGAGCTGGTCGGCCACCGCGCGCAACAGGCCCGCGATCTTCGCGCCATGGGCCTTGTCGGGATAACGGCCGCGCTCCAGCTGGGGCGTGATGTTCTCCAGGAGCGTCGTCAGGTCCTGCACGATCGACGCGAGCTCGTCCGGCTTGCGGCGCTGCGCGGCGGCGACGGACGGAGTCGGGTCCAGGACCGTCACCGACAGCGCCTGGTCGCCGCGCTGGCCCGCGACGACACCGAATTCGACCCGCTGTCCTGGCTTGAGGCTGTCGACTCCGTCAGGAAGCACCGACGAGTGGACGAAGACGTCGCCGCCGTCGTCGCGGGAGAGAAAGCCGAAGCCCTTCTCGCTGTTGAACCACTTGACCTTGCCGGTAGGCACGTCTGTCCTCGTCCTCGTACTCGTCGGGAATTGCGTAACTGCGGGAACTGCCGGAACTGCCGGAACTGCGGAAAAACCAGTCTGTATAGCACTGCAGCGGGTCGCCCGACCCGCCACCACACAAGGCTAATGGTCCAGAGGCCACTGACAAGACGTCCCCGGTGGAACCTGTGCGCTGGGAACTACCCTGGTCGGGTGACTCACGAAACCCAAGCGAATTCCGCCGCGGCCGAAAACGGTCCCGGCAGCCCCGGCGACGGCCTCGTACGCATCGGCGGGATCGTCTTCATCGTCGGCGCGGTGGCCACGCTGGTGACGGTGGCCCCCCTGTTCCTCGGCACGGAGCCCTTCCCGCCGGTCGCGTACGCCGTATGCATGCTGATGGGCGTCGGGTTCCTGATCGCGGGCGCGGGGGTGCTGCGCTCGATCGCCGCGCAGCGCCGTCAGGCGCGCTCCTCCGCCTCCGCCTCCGCCTAGGGCGCGCCGGCGGAGGACGGGGCAGCGCAGCTCGCGTCGGAGCAGGCGGCGTCGGAGCAGGCCGCATCGGAGCAGCTCGCGTCGGTGTAGGCCGCATTGGTGTACGCCGCGAGCCACTCGGGGAAGGCCGTGAGGTCCGGCAGGACCACGTCCGCCCCCGCCTCCCGCAGTTCGCCCTCCGCACACGGCCCGGTCGGTACGGCGACGGACAGCGCCCCGGCGGTACGCGCCCCGCGCACGTCGCCGGTGTGGTCGCCGACGTACACCCGCGCCCCGTGCTCGCGCAGCGCCTCGGCCTTGGCCTCGGCCCACAGCCAGCCGACGACGGCGTCCGGCTCGATGCCGAGGTGGTCGAGGTGCAGCCTGGCGTTCGGCTCGTGCTTGGCGGTGACCACGATCGCCCGCCCGCCGAGCGCCTGGACGGCCGCCACGGCCTCGCGGGCGCCCGGCATCGCGAGGGTCGGGGCGATCGCGTGCGCGGGGTAGATCTCCCGGTAGCGGTCGCCCATCTCCTGGATCCGGTGGTCGGGGAACCAGTGTGCGAGCTCCTGCTCCAGGGGCGGCCCGAGCCGGGTGACGGCGAGGTCTGCGTCGATGTGGACACCCGTCTCGGCGGAGAGCGCGCGGTAGGCGGCGTGGATGCCGGGGCGGGAGTCGATCAGCGTCATGTCGAGGTCGAAGCCGACGGTCAGCGGGCGGGGGCGGGGTTCCGGAGCCGTGGGAGCCATGGAAGCCATTGTGCCGGTCGGGATTCGAACACCCGAAAGACGGCCCCCGGCTACCTCCGGCGCGCGCGCCAGACCAGGTACAGCGCCGTCGCCACCGCCGCGCCCCGCACCACCCACGGCCACGCCCCCGCGAGCGCGTCGCCCATCGCCTCGCCGCCGGCGGGGATCGGCTCGCCCCACTTGCCGTTGAGCCGACCCCAGAACCACACCCCGGTGCCCACCACCACCGCGACCGGAAGGCCGAGGACACCCCACTTCGCCTCCGTACGGGACAGCGAGCGCGAGCCGTACGCCACGAGCCAGCCGAGGGCGAGCGCCAGCCAGGAGCCGAGGACCGTACCGACGGCCAGGAGTACGGCGGCGGTCAGCAGCACGGGGTTGCCGAGCCGGCCCGGCAGCAGGCGGCGGCGTTCCGGAGCCTCCCCGTCGTCCTCCGCCGTGTCGAGCCCGTCCCGCTCCTCCGTCTCCTCGCTCGCCTCGCTCGCCTCGCTTGCCTCGCTTGCCTCGCCCTTCTCGGGCTGCCCGTCCGCTTCCTTCCGCGGCGGCGGCCGCAGTATCTCCGCGATCTCCACCCCGCCCACGAACCCGCCGATGCCGTCGCCGCCCTCCCCCGGGCCCCCGGGGCCGATCCGCCACCAGTCGGGTTCGCCCCCGGACGGGCCGAGCTCGTCCATCCCGGCCAGGTGCGGAGGCGACGCGGCGGAGGAGCTCCGCTGCTCCGGCACCGCCGCGGACGGCACCGAGGGCGCGCGCGGCGCGGAGGCCCGCCCCGCGGGCGCGCCGTCCCCGCCGCCTCCGTCCGCCGCCGCGGCCACCACCTCGTCCGGTGTCCCCAGCCGCCCCAGGATGCGGTGCACCGCGGCCGGGGTGTCGGTGTCGTACTTCGCGCGCTGCCGGTCGATCTCGTTCCGCAGCGACGACACGAGCCGCATCCTGGTCCCGGAGGGCAACTGGCGCTGCTGGGCCAGGTCGCCGACCCGGCTCAGATAGTCGAAGACAAGCTGGTCGCTCTCGATCCCCACGGTCGCCCCTCCACAGCGCGGCCCCGGCCACCCGCCGCCGGCGGGCGCCCTGACCCGACGTCAGGCTGCGTCCGGCCGGTCCTGCCGGGCTCGCGTGCCCTGGCACGCAGACTGATCCGGCCTGATCGACCGGACGCAGCCTAGCGCGCGGGCAGGGGCTAACGTGGTCCGGATGGGGACCGGTGAACTCGATCGGGAGGCACACGTGCCCGGAAGCGTGCCCGCACGGACGACCGCGGGAACGACGGCGACGACAGCGACGACGGCAGGGGCGACGGCGCCGCGCACCCTCGCGGAGGCGCTCCGTGCCCGCGGTGACGAGGGCCTGGCCGTGCTGCTGCGCGCCCGTCCCGATCTGCTGACCCCCGTCCCGAACGACCTCACCCAGCTCGCCACCCGCGCCGGTACCCGCGCCTCGGTCGTCCGCGCGCTGGAGCGGCTCGACCGGTTCGCGCTCCAGACCGCGCAGGCGCTGGCGGTGGCCGCGGAGCCGGCGTCGTACGCCACGGTCCTCGACCTCCTCGCCGGGGACGAGGACGGTGAGCGCGACCCGGCGGTCGCCGCCGCCCTGCCGCGTGCCCTCGGTGTCCTGCGGGAGCAGGCGCTGGCCTGGGGCGACGACGAGCGGCTGCGGCTGGTGCGCACCGCGCGCGAGCTGCTCGCCCCGTCCCCGCAGCACCCCTCCCCGACCGGGCTCGGCCCGACCGTCGCCGAGGCCACGGCCGGGATGTCACCGGGCCGGCTGCAGGAGATCCTCGCCGCCGCCGGGCTGGCGACGACGCACGACCCGGTGTCGGCGGTCACCGCACTGAGCGCGCTCTTCACCGACCGCAAGCGGATGGCGGCGCTCCTGGACACGGCGCCGCCGGAGGCGCTCGCGGTGCTCGACCGGCTGGTATGGGGGCCTCCGTACGGCGAGGTCACGGCCGATCCCGCGCCGCCGGTGCGCTGGCTGCGGGACCGGGGACTGCTGCTGCCCGCGACACCGCGCACGGTGGTGCTGCCGCGCGAGGCGGCGCTGTATCTGCGCGGCGGCCGCGCGCACCGGATGCCGGAGCCGGTGGCCCCGGTGGTGGCCGTCGCGGCGGAGCACCGTCCACAGGTTGTGGACAGTACGGCGGCGGGCCAGGCGTACACGGCGCTCGCCACGGTCGAGGAGCTCCTGAAGGAGTGGCAGACCGGCGGGCCCTCTGTGCTGCGCGCGGGCGGGCTGAGCGTGCGCGACCTCAAGCGCACGGCGGCGGTGCTGGACGTATCCGAGCAGATCGCCGCGTTCTGGGTCGAACTCACCTACGCGGCCGGGCTGGTGGCCTCCGACGGCGAGGCCGACGAGCGCTTCGCGCCCACACCCGCGTACGACGGCTGGCTCGACCTGCCGGCGGCGGAGCGCTGGACGGCGCTCGCGACGGCATGGCTCACGGCCACCCGCACGGCGGGCCTGGTCGGCGGCCAGGACACCAAGGGCCGCACCCTGGCGGCGCTCGGCCCCGACCTGGACCGCGGCTCGGCCCCCGAAGTGCGCCACCGCGTGCTGGCCCTCCTCGCCACCCTGCCCCCCGGCACCGCCCCGGACCCGGCCACGGTCCTGGCCCGCCTGCGCTGGGAGCGCCCGGTCCGCCACGCCCCCGGCCGCGACACGAACGCAGCCGGGGGCGCCGTGGCCGCCGCCCGCCCGGAGCCGGCGGACCTCCGCTCCCGCATCGCCACCTGGACGCTCACCGAGACCGAGCTCCTCGGCCTCACCGGCCGCGGCTCGCTCTCCACCGCGGCCCGCGCACTGCTGGGCGCGCGAGCGGGCGCCGGGGGTCCGGCAGCCGGTACCGCCGGAGCCGCCGGAGCCGCCGGAGCCGCCGGGGCCGCCGGGGCCGCCGGGGCCGCCGGGGCGACAGTGCCGCGCCCCGCGACCCCCGCCGAGCTCGGGGCCCGTGCCGTGCTCGCCGGGCAGGCGCTCGCGCCGCTGCTGCCCGCGCCCCTCGATCACGTGCTTCTCCAGGCGGACCTGACCGCCGTCGCGCCCGGACCGCTGGAGCGGCCCCTGGCCGAAGCGCTGGGGGTGCTCGCGGACGTGGAATCGAAGGGTGGCGCGACGGTCTACCGGTTCACGCCCGCGTCCGTGCGGCGCGCCCTCGACGCCGGGCAGGCCGCGGCCGACCTGCACGCCTTCCTGGCCCGCCACAGCCGTACGCCCGTGCCGCAGCCGCTCAGCTATCTGATCGACGACGTGGCCCGCCGCCACGGCCACCTCCGCATCGGCGCCGCCTCCGCCTACGTACGCTGCGACGACGACGCGCTCCTCGACGAGATCCTCGCGGACCGCCGCTCGCAGGGGCTGCGGCTGCGCCGCCTCGCCCCGACCGTGCTGGCCGCGCAGGCCGACCCGGCCGCGCTGCTCGACGGGCTGCGCACGATGGGCTACGCCCCGGCCGCCGAGTCCGCCGAGGGCGACGTCCTGATCACCCGCGCCGACGCCCGCCGCACCCCGCCCCGCACCCCGCCCGCCCCCGTGCCCGAAGGGCCGCCCGTGCCGGACGACACACTGCTCGGCGCCGCGGTGAAGGCGATCCGGGCCGGGGACATGGCCGCCACCGCCGTACGCAGGCCCGCCCCGCACACCGCGGAGGGCGAACTGCCCCGCACCACCCCCGCCGAGACCCTCGCCACCGTCCAGGCCGCCGCCCTCACCGGCTCCGCGCTCTGGATCGGCTACGTCAACGCCGACGGCGCCGCCAGCCAGCGCGTCATCGCCCCGGTGCGCGTCGAGGGCGGCTTCGTGACGGCGTACGACCACACCGCCGACGAGGTCCGCACGTACCCGCTGCACCGCATCACGGGTGTGGCGGAACTGGCGGAGGACGGGGCCTGACGCGCCCACCGCGCGGCGCCTGGACCGCCCGCCCGCCGCCTGTCGCTAGGGCGGCGGCCCCGGACGATCCCGTGTGGGGCCCCGAGCGCTTTTGGGATCTTGAGGGCCTGGCGCTTTGAGGAACCAGATGATGATCAACAACGCGAGCGCGCCGAGGGCCGCGAGCGAGAAGCCGATCACCATGGTGTACGGCGCCTGCTCCACTTGATCACGTCGGTCCTCCAGCAGTCCTTCGTAGGTGCTGGAGGTGCCACCGGAACATACGTACCGGTCGTCATCGGGCATCACATCATCACCGCACATGATCGGCCGGTCTGCCGCGAAGCGATCGTGGACACCGATGCCGGCCACGATCAGTCCCATCGGGATCCCCGCTCCGATGAAGACGAAACACAGCGCCAACCCCAGGCAGGACAGGCACCCCTTGGCGCGTCCAGAGCCCTTTGACATCGCGATCACGCTCCCGGCGCGTTTCCGTTCCAGCGGGGTCCAAGGCTCCCAGCGAGGCGCCGATCCCGGGCGGGTCTCCTCCCGAATCGACCGGAAAGAAGGACCGTCGGTGCCGTTGGCGCCGGAAGCCTCAGGCGCCGACCCGGCGACTGGGGCGGTGTCGCTACGCCAGGCATCTGGAGAGTCCTCAACAGCACACCGCGCCCGGCCATGCCCTCCCCTAGGGTGTCTAGAGAGGAAAGGATCACCGAGTGACGGCCAATGACGGCGAGGACCGCCGCCCCAAGTACCAGCGGATCGCGGACGAGCTGAAGAACGCGATCCACTCGGGCGCCTACGGCCCGGGAGACCGACTGCCCGGCGAGAACGACCTCATGGCGCAGTACGAAGTGGCGCGCATGACCGCCCGGCAGGCGCTGGGGCTGCTCCAGAGCGAGGGCATCGCCGAGGCGCGCAAGGGAGCAGGAGTCTTCGTCCGCGCCTTCCGGCCGCTGCGGCGGCGCGGCATCCAGCGGTTGTCACGGGAGCAGTGGGGCTCGGGCCGGTCCGTGTGGTCGGCGGACATCGGTGAGCGTGATCTCGTCGTGGACGGGATCGAGGTCACCGAGGCCGACACTCCTCGTCACATCGCCGAGGTCCTGGGCCTGGAGGAGGCGGAACGTGTCTGCGTGCGGAGCCGGCGCTTCGTGCTCGACGGCAAGCCCGTGCTCCTCGCCACGTCGTACCTCCCCGCCGCACTGGTCGCCGGCTCTGCCATCACCGGCGAGGACACCGGTCCCGGCGGCACGTACGCACGCCTCGCCGAGCTGGGCCACAAACCGGTTCACTTCCGCGAGGAGCTCCGCTCACGAATGCCGTCCCACGAGGAGACGGCCCAGCTTTCGCTGGCTCCGGGGACGCCCGTGATCCTCATCTGCCGGACCGCCTTCGCCGAGGACGGCCGACCCGTCGAGGTCAACGAGATGGTCCTGGACTCGGCCGCGTACGTTCTGGAGTACGACTTCGACAGCTGACGGTCCTCGCCTTACCACGCACGGCGGTGTGGCCGGGGCCACTCGGCCGCACCGCCCGATGAGGCAGACTGGAGGATTGGCTGTACGGGACCGGCGTCGCGTACGGGAGCCACGACGAAAGGGCACACGCGTGAACGGACCGCTCATCGTCCAGAGCGACAAGACTCTCCTGCTCGAGGTCGACCACGAGCTCGCCGACGCCTGCCGGCGCGTCATCGCCCCGTTCGCGGAGCTGGAGCGCGCCCCCGAGCACATCCACACCTACCGCATCACCCCCCTCGGGCTGTGGAACGCGCGGGCCGCCGGGCACGACGCCGAGCAGGTCGTGGACGCGCTCGTCGAGTACTCCCGCTACCCCGTCCCGCACGCGCTGCTCGTCGACGTCGCCGAGACGATGGCCCGCTACGGCCGTCTCACGCTCCTCAAGCACCCGACCCACGGCCTGGTGCTGACCACCACCGACCGGCCGGTCCTGGAGGAGATCCTCCGCTCCAAGAAGGTCCAGCCGCTGGTCGGCGCCCGGCTCGACCCCGACACGGTCGCCGTGCACCCCTCCGAGCGCGGCCAGATCAAGCAGACCCTGCTGAAGCTCGGCTGGCCGGCCGAGGACCACGCCGGTTACGTGGACGGCGAGGCCCACCGCATCGACCTGGACGAGTCCGGCTGGGCCCTGCGCCCGTACCAGAAGCAGGCCGTCGAGGGCTTCTGGCACGGCGGCTCGGGCGTCGTCGTGCTCCCCTGCGGCGCGGGCAAGACGCTCGTCGGCGCGGGCGCGATGGCCCAGGCGAAGGCGACGACGCTGATCCTCGTCACGAACACCGTCTCGGCCCGCCAGTGGAAGCACGAGCTCGTCAAGCGCACCTCGCTCACGGAGGAGGAGATCGGCGAGTACAGCGGCGCGAAGAAGGAGATCCGCCCGGTCACCATCGCCACGTACCAGGTGCTGACGACGAAGCGGAAGGGGATCTATCCCCACCTGGAGCTCTTCGACTCCCGCGACTGGGGACTGATCGTCTACGACGAGGTGCATCTGCTGCCCGCGCCCGTCTTCAAGTTCACCGCCGACCTCCAGGCGCGCCGCCGGCTCGGCCTGACCGCGACGCTGGTGCGCGAGGACGGCCGCGAGTCGGACGTCTTCTCGCTCATCGGCCCGAAGCGCTTCGACGCGCCCTGGAAGGAGATCGAGGCGCAGGGCTACATCGCGCCCGCCGACTGCGTCGAGGTCCGGGTCAATCTGACGGAGTCCGAGCGGCTCGCCTACGCGACGGCGGAGACCGAGGAGAAGTACCGCTACTGCGCGACCACGGACACCAAGCGGAAGGTGACCGAACAGCTCGTCCGCAAGCACGCGGGCCAGCAGACGCTCGTCATCGGCCAGTACATCGACCAGCTCGACGAGCTGGGCGAGCACCTGGACGCCCCGGTCATCAAGGGCGAGACGCCCAACTCCCAGCGCGAGAAGCTCTTCGACGCCTTCCGCAACGGCGAGATCAGCGTCCTCGTCGTGTCGAAGGTCGCGAACTTCTCGATCGACCTCCCCGAGGCGACCATCGCCATCCAGGTCTCCGGCACCTTCGGCTCCCGCCAGGAGGAGGCACAGCGCCTCGGCCGCGTCCTGCGCCCCAAGGCCGACGGCCACAAGGCCCACTTCTACTCGGTGGTGGCCCGCGACACGATCGACCAGGACTTCGCCGCCCACCGCCAGCGCTTCCTGGCGGAACAGGGGTACGCCTACCGGATCATGGACGCGGACGAGCTGCTGAACGAGGGCTGACGGGAAGGCGGTTCCCCGCCGGGACGGCTGCCGACGGGAGGGCCGCCGACGGGAGGGGCGCTGCCGCGGCGCCCCTCCGCAGCCGTAGCGCCGCATACGCCAGCAGTCCCACCCCCAGCAGCGGGTAGGGCGACGCCAACGGCTGCTGCCACCAGTGCAGTTGGAGGTCCAGGTCGCCCTCGTGGGGCAGGAGCCACATCGTGCGCGCCAGAAAGACCACCGTCACCGCCACGGCCGCGGCACGGTGGCCCTCGGCGATCAGGACGGCCAGGAGCGGGACGCACCACACCCAGTGGTGGGACCAGCTGATCGGGGAGACGAGCAGGGCCGTGAAGGCGACGACGAGGACGCCCCACCGCTCGGGCGCGCGGCGGGCGGTCCACAGCCCCGCGGCAGCGGTCGCCACCGCCGCGGCCGCCCACACCGCGCCCGGCTCCGCCAGGTGCAGGGCGCGCGCGAAGAGCCCCTGGAGCGACTGGTTGTCGACGATCCACGCCTTGCCGACACGGTCCGTCTCGAAGATCCGCCGGGTCCAGAACTCGCCACTGGCCTCCGGCAGGACGACCGCCCCGAGGAGCACCGTCCCGGCCAGTGCGGCGAGGGCCGTGACCCCGGCCCGCACCCTGCCGGTGACCAGCAGGAGCACGATGAAGACGGCGGGCGTCAGCTTCACCCCTGCCGCGACACCCAGGGCGAAGCCCTTGCCGAGGGCGCCGGGCGGCCGGGACAGGTCCCACAGGACCAGGCACACGAGCGCGAGATTGATCTGGCCGAAGACGACCGTCTGGAAGACGGGTTCCAGCCAGAGCCCGAGCGCGGTGGCGCCGAGCACGTACGGCGCGCGGACCGGCAGCCCGGCGAAGCGGCAGGAGAGGCGTACGAGCACGGCGAGGAGCAGGGCGTTCCCGGCGACGAAGACCGCCTTCAGGGCGGTGACGGGCAGCCAGGTCGTCGGCACGAAGAGGATCGCGGCGAAGGGCGGATACGTGGCGGGCAGCTGCCACTCGGTGACGGTGAAGCCGTACAGGTCGGTGCCGTTGGCGACGGCCGCACCCTCGGCCCGGTAGACGAGGGTGTCCGCCATGGGGATGTGCCGGGCGACGCAGAGGGCGGCCAGCGCGGCGAGCGAGAGGACGAGAGCGCCTGCGGCCGGCAGCGAGCGGGCGGGCACGGTCCGGTGCGGGTACGTCACACCGCGCGACACTACAGTGACGGAGGGTCAGCGGAGTTCAGGGGATCACGTTCAGGGGGATCAGCGGTGGCGGCGGACGACGCCGGCCTCCTCGCCGTACTCCCCGAGGATCACGACCTCGACGGCCGCGATCGCGAAGACCTTGACCGCGCGCAGCGCGTCTCCGATCCGGTGCGAGTGGTGGGTGGCGGCGCCGGTCGCGGTGGCCCCGCGCCCAGGCCCCGCGGCTGGGTGGTGGAAGGTGGCTGTACTCATGTCTCCATGGTGGGCTTCCCGCCCCCGGAACCGCATCGGTCCGGGGGCCGAGCCGCGCCACCCGGCCCGTACGACCTGCGGCATACGGCCTCCCCTACGGGACGGAGCCGCCCGGCCCTCCACCCGGCCCTCCGCCCGGCGGTCGCCCGCGGAAAACCGTTCGCCCGCAGGGCGCCCGCTGACTAGAATCGCCCGTCTTGCCCGCCTCCCTCCGTGGAGCTCCCGCCCGTCTCCCACCGCCACCCTCAACCGAGGCCCCACGGGCCGCCCCTCTGCCTCGTCCGCACGGAAACCGGACGGGCAGCCACGCCCCGAACCATGCCGCAGGAGGCTTTGTCGTGCCCGCGTCCGCCCCACTCGACCCGCCACTCGACCCGCCCCCCGCACTGTCGCCCGATCCGTCGCCCGCCCCGTCGCCCGCCCCGTCGCCCGATCCGCTCGAGCGTGAGCGCGCCCATCTGACCGCCTCACGCACCGCGCTGCGCACCATGCGCGAGGACGTCCAGGCCCTCGACATCCGCGACGTCACGGCGAACTGGGTCAACGCCGCCGTCCTGGAGGCCCAGGTCCAGGAGCGGATCAAGGCGCTCGCCGATCTCGCGCACACCCCGCTCTTCTTCGGCCGGCTCGACTATCTCCCCACCACCCAGCACGGGCAGCGCTTCTACATCGGCCGCCGCCACGTCCACGACGGCGCCGGCGACCCGATGGTGGTCGACTGGCGTGCGCCCGTCTCCCAGCCGTTCTACCGGGCTTCCAAGAAGGACCCGCAGGACGTCCGGTTGCGCCGCCGCTTCGGCTACACCGCAGGCGACCTCACGGCGTACGAGGACGAGCACCTCACCGACCCGGCAGAGGCCGAACGAACCAGCAGGCTGCTCCAGGCGGAGATCGAGCGCCCGCGCGTCGGCCCCATGCGGGACATCGTCGCCACGATCCAGCCCGAGCAGGACGAGATCGTACGGTCGGGGCTGTCCGGCACGGTGTGCGTGCAGGGCGGCCCGGGCACCGGGAAGACCGCCGTCGGTCTGCACCGGGTGGCCTATCTGCTGTACGCGCACCGGGAACGGCTGGCCCGCACCGGCACCCTCGTCATCGGACCGAACCGCTCCTTCCTCCACTACATCGAGCAAGTCCTGCCCGCACTGGGCGAGTTGGAGGTCCAGCAGACGACGGTCGACGACCTCGTCGCACAGGTGGAGGTACAGGCCGAGGACCCCGCCGAGACCGCCGTCATCAAGGGCGACGCCCGCATGGCCACGGTGCTGCGGCGCGCGCTGCGCTCGCACGTCACCCCGCCGGCCGAGGCCCTCATGGTCGTACGGGGCTCACGCCGCTGGCGCGTCCCCGCCTACGAACTGGAGGAGATCGTCCGCGAGTTGCTCGACCGCGACATCCGGTACGGGGCCGCGCGCGACGCCCTCCCGCAGCGGATCGCGCACGCCGTGCTCGTACGGATGGAAGCCGCCGGCGAGGCGCCCGACGACCGGGTACAGGACGCGGTGGCGCGCAACGCGGCGGTGAAGGCCGCGGTCAGGACGATCTGGCCGGCGGTGGACCCGGCCAGGCTGGTCCTGCGGCTGCTCTCCGACGCGGACTTCCTCGCGGAGCACGCGGAAGGACTGCTGACCACGGACGAGCAGAAGGCCGTCCTGTGGACCCGGCCGCCGCGGTCGGCACGGTCGGCGAAGTGGTCGTCCGCGGATGCCGTGCTGATCGACGAGGCGAGCGACCTGGTCGAGCGCACCCACTCGCTCGGGCACGTGGTGCTGGACGAGGCGCAGGACCTGTCCCCGATGCAGTACCGGGCGGTGGGGCGCCGCTGCACGACCGGCTCGGCGACAGTCCTCGGCGACCTGGCGCAGGGCACGACGCCGTGGGCGACGGGGAGCTGGACCGAGGCGCTGGCCCACCTCGGCAAGCCGGACGCGGCGGTGGAGGAGCTGACGGCGGGCTTCCGCGTGCCGCGCGAGGTGATCGCGTACGCCTCGCGGCTGCTGCCGCACATGTCACCGGGCCTGGCGGAGGTCCGCTCGGTCCGGGAGTCCCCCGGGTCGCTGGAGATCCGGACGGCGGCGTCCGGCGACGCGGATGTGGTGGCCGCGTGCCTCCAGGCCCTGCGCAACGAGGGCTCCATCGGCCTGATCGCGGCGGACGCACGCGTCCCCGCGCTGACGTCCGCACTCGCCACGGCGGGCCTGCGCCCGCTCGCCCCGGGCGAGGAGACGACGCCCGACTCCCGCCTCACGCTGGTGCCGGCGTCCCTGGCGAAGGGCCTGGAGTACGACTACGTCGTCCTGGACGAGCCCGCGGCGATCGTCGACGCGGAACCGGACGAACGCACCGGCCTGCGCCGCCTGTACGTCGCCCTGACCCGCGCGGTCTCGGGCCTGACGGTGCTCCACACGGCACCGCTCCCCTCGCAACTGTCCTGACCGGACGGGCTGGGGGTGTGCGGTGTTGCCCGGCGTCGGGTGGGCACCCGGGGCTCTTGTCCTCAAACGCCGGACGGGCTGGGGGTGTGCGGTGTTGCCCTTTGTCGGGTGGGCACCCGGGGCTCTTGTCCTCAAACGCCGGGTACCAACCCAACACGCGGCAACACCGCACCGCCAACCCGCACCCCCCGCCGGAGGCGCTACGCGTCCAGCGCCCCCCTCCAAGCCCGCACCGCCGCCGCCTCGACCGGCGCCGCCCACCCCCGCGGTCGTGCCGCCCCGCCGATGTGGACCGCGTCGATGCCCGCGGCGCGGAGCGCGGGCAGGTGGTCCAGGCGCAGGCCGCCGCCGACGAGCAGCTGCGCCTCGTACCCGGGCTCGCCCCGCCGCGCCGCCTCCGCGAGCAGGACCGGGATGCCCTCATCCACACCGGCCGCCGACCCGGCGGTCAGGTATGTGTCGAGGCCCGGCACGTCCGCCAGCTGCTTGCGCAGCGCGTCCCGGTCCGCCGCCCGGTCGATGGCCCGGTGGAACGTCCACCGGCATCCCTCGATCTCGGCGACGAGCCGCTCGACCATGACGAGGTCCGGGTTGCCCTGTGCGTCGAGGAAGCCGAGGACGAACTCGTCCGCGCCCTCCGCCCGCAGCGCCCGCGCGGCCAGGACGAGCGTCTCGACGTCCTCCGCGCTGCCCGCCGCGAAGCCGTCGGACAGCCGCAGCATCACGCGCAGCGGGATGTCGACGGCCGCGCGGACGGCCGCGAAGGTCTCCCGGGAGGGGGTGAGGCCGTCGGCGGCCATGTCGGTGACGAGCTCCAGGCGGTCGGCTCCTCCGGCCTCCGCGGCGACCGCGTCCTGCGCGTCGAGGGCGATCACCTCCAGGACTGCACGACTGCTCATGTCCCCATCCCTCCGACCGTATAGGTCTAGTCCAATAACGGGACCAGACTAGACCGTCGGTCAGGCCGTACGGGGCGCCGGGCCCTCACCGGCATCGCCCCCGCCAGGGCCGGCGGCCCTGCCCGCACCGGTCTCGCCTGGACCGGCCTCGCTCTCCGCATCCGCCTCCGCCGCCGCCGGCGACACCTCCGCCTCCGGAGCCGCATGGCTGCTGTACGTCTTGAGGTTGTACGGAAGCAACCGCTCACCGCCGGTCGGGAAGGCGTCCTCGTCCGGCTCCCGGACCTCCTCGATATGGGTCGGATGGTCCGGCGCCTTCGGCTGCTCCTCCGGCCGCGGCGCGCGCTCCTGCAGCCGCCGCCGCCCCTCGTACCACATCGCGCCCGCGAGCAGCGCGATCAGAATGATTCCGATGATGAACGGACCGATCCCGGCCAACTGCGACGCGGCCGCCTGATCGGTGACCGAGCTGCTCTGGACGATCATCAACGAGTTCATGGCGTCTGCCTCCGGCCTTCGCACTCTCGCTTCGGCACACGAGCCTGATCCGCCCATTATCGTCCGATCCCGGCGATCCGGCCTCGTGCGCAGCCCGTGGACAATGAACCCATGGCCGACCCCCAGGACCTCCGCCACCGCTTCACCGCCAACCTCCTCGCCGTCCGCGAGGACGCCTCCTCCCCCGATCCGTTCCGGTACGCGGACGACCTGCTCGCCCGCTGGTCCGAGCCGCAGCGCCGCTACCACACGGTCGACCACCTCGCCGCCGTGCTCGGGCACGTCGACACGCTGGAGCGGTACGCGGACGCCCCCGACCTGGTCCGTCTCGCCGCCTGGTTCCACGACGCGGTCTACCTCCCGGAGCGCTCGACCAACGAGGAGCGCAGCGCCCGCCTCGCCGAGAAGGCCCTCGCGGAGGCCGGGGTGGCGCCGAAGGAGACGAACGAGGTCGCCCGCCTCGTCCGCCTCACGAAGACGCACGCCGCACAGGACGGCGACAGCAACGGCATGGTGCTGTGCGACGCGGACCTCGCGATCCTGGCGTCGTCGCCGGACGCGTACGGCGCCTATACCGCCGCCGTCCGCGACGAGTACGGCTTCGTCCCGGACGACGTCTTCCGCACGGGCCGAGCGGACGTACTGCGGCAGCTCCTGGACCTGCCGCGGCTCTTCCGTACGCCGCACGGCGAGCGCGAGTGGGAGGCACGGGCCCGCGACAACATGGCGGCCGAGCTGGAGACGCTGTTCGCACGGGAATGACAGGTCCGATCCCGCGGTTCAGCACTTTCATGTCCGCGTCCTCAGCGTCCTCCGCGTCCTCGGCAGCCCTCCCAGAACCACCCGACCACCGGCCCCGGATGCCCCTGGCCGTCTACGTCCTCGGCCTCTCCGTCTTCGCCCTCGGCACCAGCGAGTTCATGCTCTCCGGGCTGCTGCCGCCCATCGCCGAGGACATGGACGTCTCGATACCCCGGGCCGGACTGCTGATCTCCGCGTTCGCCATCGGCATGGTGATCGGCGCGCCACTGCTCGCCGTGGCGACCTTGCGGCTGCCCCGCAAGGCCACGCTGGTCTCCCTCCTCGCGGTCTTCGGCCTCGGCCAGATCGCCGGCGCGATCGCGCCGACGTACGGGATGCTCTTCGCCTCCCGTGTCGTCAGCGCGCTCGCCTGTGCCGGATTCTGGGCGGTCGGCGCCGCCGTGGCGATGGCGACCGTGCCTCTGAACGCACGCGCCCGCGCCATGGCGGTGATGATCGGCGGACTCTCGATCGCGAACGTCCTCGGCGTGCCGGCCGGTGCCTTCCTCGGCGAGCACCTCGGCTGGCGTTCCGCGTTCTGGGCGGTCGGCGCCGCGTCCGCGGTCGCGCTCGTCGGCGTACTGGCCCTGATCCCGCGGATCCCCCTCCCCGAGCGGGCACCGCGACTGCGGCGCGAGCTGACGATCTACCGCGAGCGCCAGGTCTGGCTGTCCGTCGCGATCACGGCGCTCGCGGCGGGCGGGGTCTTCTGCGCGTTCTCGTATCTCGCTCCGATGCTCACCGAGGTCGCCGGGCTGGACGAGGGCCTGGTGCCGACGGTGCTGGCGCTCTTCGGGATCGGCGCGCTGGCGGGGACGACGATCGGCGGGCGGGTCGCCGACGCGCACCTCTTCGGTGTGCTGCTGAGCGGTGTCGCGGCATCGGCGGTGCTGCTCGCCGCCCTGGCTCTGTTCGCCGGGACACCGGTGCTCGCCGTCGGCCTGTCCTTCCTCATCGGCGTCGCGTCGTTCTACACGGCCCCTGCGCTGAACGCCCGCCTGTTCAACGTCGCGGCCGCCGCGCCGACGCTGGCGGGCGCGACGGCGACCGCCGCGTTCAACCTGGGCAACACGGGCGGCCCCTGGCTCGGCGGCACGGTCATCGACGCGGGCTTCGGCTTCGCCTCGACGGCGTGGGCGGGCGCCGCGATGGCGCTGGTCGCCCTCGCGCTGGTCGCGCTCGCACTGCGGCTCGGGGACACGGCACCCCGGTCCCACCTCGCGGCGTCTTCGCCCGCACGGCCGAAGACCGGCCTGGCCTGCGCGGACTGAACGCGAGGCCGCCGCCGCGCGGTAATGACGGGATCACGACGGTTCGGTTTGATCCTGCCGAGGCGCGGACCGCCTCTTCGGCCTGCGCAGCCCCGCCTCCGTGAGCCGGCGTACGAGCTCCTTGGAGCCGATCTGCACCGCGCCCGCGCGCACCGCGTCCTCGTAGCGGTGCGCGGGGATGTCGTAGTGGTCGCTGTCGAAGGCGCGCGGCGGGCAGCCGATCGACGCGGCGAAGGCGTGTAGTTCGTCGAAGGACACGTCGCTGACCAGGTGCGACCACATACGGCCGTGACCCGGCCAGTTCGGCGGGTCGATGTACAGCGTCACGAGAGTCCGCCGACCGGGGCCACCACCACGCCGGCTTTTGCGCACACCCAGTGCGGGTCGGGTCCCAGTTCCGGTTCGACGTCGAGTGCGTGGGGCTCGCCGGAGACGCAGACCGGGCACAGCGGCCACCAGCCGTAGTTGTCGAGCAGCGCGTCCTGCACGTCCTGGGCGATGAGCCCCGCGACGTACGCCGCGCCCTCCGGCCACTGCTCGACCCACCAGCGGCGCTGGGTGACGGCCTCTTCGACGAGCGACACCACCTCCGCGTGGGCCACATCGCGGGCCGCGAGGTCGGCGAGCACGAGGGCGCGGGCCGCGTGCAGCGCCTGTTCCAGCGGGTCGACGTCGTTCATGGGGTCATTCTCTCCCCGGCGGTACGGATGGGACGCACACGGTCGGACGCGGGCGGAGACGGTCGGACGCGGGCGGACAGGGGCGGAGGAGGGCGGACGGGGGGTTGACGGGGCAAGCTGCCGAAAATATCTTTCAAGAGTGACCAGCGACGTGAAGGAAATTTTCATCGGCCAGCAGGCGACCGGAAGCTCCGACGCACCGCCCGCCCCCGCCGCCCTCGCGGCGAAGGTGCGCACGCTCGCGCCGTCCATGACCCGCTCCATGCAGCGGGTCGCCGAAGCCGTCGCGGGCGACCCGGCCGGCTGCGCGGCGCTCACCGTCACCGGCCTCGCCGAGCTCACCGGCACCAGCGAGGCCACGGTCGTCCGCACCGCCCGCCTGCTCGGCTATCCGGGCTACCGCGATCTGCGCCTCGCGCTCGCGGGCCTCGCCGCCCAGCAGCAGTCGGGCCGCGCACCCGCCGTCACCGCCGACATCGCTGTGGACGACCCTATAGCGGATGTCGTCGCCAAGCTCGCCTACGACGAGCAGCAGACCCTCGCGGACACCGCTGCGGGTCTCGACACGGTCCAGCTCGGCGCGGCCGTCACCGCCCTCTCCGGCGCCCGCCGCATCGACATATACGGCGTCGGCGCGTCCGGCCTGGTCGCCCAGGACCTCGCCCAGAAGCTGCTCCGCATCGGCCTCGTCGCCCATGCCCACAGCGACCCGCACCTCGCCGTCACCAACGCGGTGCAGCTGCGCTCCGGCGACGTCGCCATAGCGATCACCCACTCCGGCTCGACCGGAGACATCATCGAGCCACTGCGCGTCGCCTTCGACCGCGGTGCGACGACGGTCGCGATCACCGGCAGGCCGGACGGCCCGGTCTCCCAGTACGCGGACCATGTCCTCACCACGTCGACCGCCCGCGAGAGCGAGCTGCGGCCGGCGGCGATGTCGTCCCGTACGAGCCAGCTGCTCGTCGTCGACTGCCTGTTCATCGGCGTCATGCAGCGCACGTACGAGTCGGCCGCCCCGGCCCTCTCCGCCTCGTACGAGGCGCTCGCGCACCGCCACAGCCCGCGCACCCGCTGACCGAGTACCTGCTGACACCGCAACCGTCCGACCGCGCACCCGCTGACGACCACCCAACAGCTGCACGCATGGCTGCACCCATCGAAAGAGCCGCGCCTCTATGACATCCACGTACAACGCACTCCGGGCTCAGCTGGCCACCCTCACCACCGAGGCGTTCCGCCCCGAGCTCGCCGAGATCGACCGACTGCCCACGCTCGACATCGCCCGGATCATGAACGGCGAGGACCGGTCGGTGCCCGGCGCCGTCGCCACGCAGCTTCCCGCCATCGCGGCCGCGATCGACGCGACGGCGGAGCGGATGGCCCGCGGCGGCCGGCTGATCTACGCGGGCGCGGGCACGGCGGGCCGGCTCGGCGTGCTGGACGCCAGCGAGTGCCCGCCGACCTTCAACACCGGCCCTGACGAGGTCGTCGGCCTGATCGCGGGCGGCGCCGAGGCGATGGTGCGGTCGGTCGAGGGCGCCGAGGACTCCGAGGAGCTGGCGGCACGGGACCTGGACGGCCTCGGCCTCACCCCCGATGACACCGTCGTCGGCATCTCGGCCTCCGGCCGCACGCCGTACGCCATCGGCGCGGTCGAGCACGCCCGCTGCGTCGGCGCGCTGACGATCGGTCTGTCCTGCAACCCGGAGAGCGCGCTGGCGGCCGCCGCCGACCACGGCATCGAGGTCGTCGTCGGGCCCGAACTCCTCACCGGATCCACCCGGTTGAAGGCAGGCACGGCCCAGAAGCTCGTCCTCAACATGATCTCGACCATCACGATGATCCGGCTCGGCAAGACCTACGGGAACCTGATGGTCGACGTCCGCGCCTCCAACGAGAAACTGCACGCCCGCTCGCGCCGCATCGTCTCCCTGGCGACGGGCGCGGCGGACGAGGACATCGAGGCGGCGCTCACGGCGGCGGACGGCGAGGTGAAGACGGCGATCCTGATGGTGCTGTCCGGCATCGACGCCCCGACGGCGACGACCCGTCTGAAGGAGACCCGGGGCCATCTGCGCGAGGCGCTCGGCGACTGAGCGGCACCGGGCGGCACCCGGCGGCACGGGCGGCGGCGAGGCCGCTCCCCGACCGGCACACGGCAAGGGCCCACGTCCCCCGGGGGACGTGGGCCCTTGCCGTCACTCCGCCTGCTGTCAGGCGCCGGCACCGGCCTTGCGGCGGCGGGCGACGACGACCGCCCCGGCACCGAGCACGAGGGCCGCGCCGCTCGCGAGGGCGAACTGCGGCATGACGTCGCTCGAACCGGTCGCGGCGAGCGAGCCGTCGCCACCGGTGGTCCCGTTCGCCGAGGGGGTGGAGGTACCGCCCTGCGGGGTCGGGTCGTTGGGCTCGCCGGGCTCGCCTTCGGCGTCATCGACGTTGCCCGGGTTGCTGCCCTTGGTCAGGATCTGGAACACGTACTCGTTGATGTCCGGCGAACCGCCGCAGGACTCGTCGTTGTTGTAGTAGTCGGCCGCCACGCCGACAGCGCCCTGACCGGCCGGGATCTCGGCGTCGATCTTCAGCCGCAGCTTCACGTCCACCGAGGACTTGGCCTTGAGCGAGCCGACGATCGGGCCGGACCTCGGGTCGACGTCCTCCCAGTCCGGGTTCGCGGCGGTGGACCACTCCAGGTCGAGGTGGGAGTCGAGCTCCTTGACACCCTTCTCGTCGAAGGCGCGGAGACCCACGAACGGGTACACCTCGTCCATCGCCTTGCCGGTGCCGTTGGTGACGCGCAGCGTGAAGGCGACCGTCGTACCGCCGACGACCTTCTCCGGAAGACCGGTGACGACGGTGGTCAGCTTGGGCTCGGCGACGCACTCCGGGAGGGGCTCCTCGCCCGCCTCCTCCTCCGCGTCGGCCAGCGCCTTCTTGGCGGCGTCGAGCTCCTTCTGAGCCTTCTTCTTCGCCTCCTGGGCGAGGTGGATCTGCCGGGCCGCGGCAACCCGGGCATCGTCCAGGGTCGTGCGCACCTCGACGGCCTTTGCGTCGGCAGCCGTCTTGGCGTCAGCGGCCGTCTTGGCGGCCTCCTGGGCCACGCCGAGCACCCTGGCGGCCTCGACCCGCTCGTCGTCGGTGGCCTCGGGGTCGGCCATGACGGCGTCCACCTTGGCCTGCGCATCCACGACGGCCTGGTCGGCCTCGACCTTGGCCGAGGCGGCCGCCTCGGCGGCCTTCTTCGCCTCGGCGACGGCGACCCGGAGCGGGTGGGTCTCCTCATCCAGAGCTTCGAATGCCTTCATGCGCTTGTCGAGCTCGATGACGGCCTCGTCGTACGCCTTCTGCGCGGCGGCGACGGCGGCCTTCAGCTCCTCGATCGTCGGCTGCTGCTGCTCGCTCTGCACGGCCGGCTTCTGGTCCGCGAACGCGGGCGCGGCGGAGAGGAGGACGACCGGGGTGGTCAGGGCGGCGGCTACGGCGGTCGCGAGGACGCGGCGAATCTTCAAGTGGAACCTTCTCTGGTCGAAGGGTGATCGAGAGCGCGAGGGGCGAGCGCCTGCGGATCTGCTCACGCGGCGCGTCGACCTTGTGATCGTATGACCAGAACCCGGAAGGGCAACGGGAGTTTTCCGCACTCCTAAGCGGCGGTTGCGACGCACCGGCGCAGGAAACGGTCCTAATGCGGACAGTTGCCCACCGAGGCGGCACTTTTTCTGTGGTCCATGTCATCCCAGTCATCCCAGTCACCCCACGCCCGTCCACGGCGTCCGAGCGCGCCGGGGGGATACACGGCCGCACGGGCCCGGCAGGACAGATCGCTTCCGCCGGCCGGGCCCGAGGGTTGGGGTCCCCGCCCCTCAGCCGCTCCCCACCGCCTGCACCCTGAGCTCCACCCGGCCCTTCCTGATCGTCGCCACCTTCGGCGCCCGTCGCGCCAGCGCCGAGTCATGGGTGACCATGACGAACGTGAGGCCGTTCTCCTCCCACAACCCCTCCAGCAGCTCCATGATCTCGTCGCGCATGGACTCGTCCAGATTGCCCGTCGGTTCGTCGGCCAGCAGCACCGCCGGCCGCTTCACCAGCGCCCGGGCGATCGCGACCCGCTGCTGCTGGCCGCCCGACAGCTCGCCGGGCAAATGGCCGCGCCGCTCCCCGAGCCCCACCGAGGCCAGCGCCTCGCCGGCCCGCTCCCGCCGCTCGCGGGCCTTCAGCCCGAGCGGTACGAGCGCGGTCTCCACGTTCTCCTGAGCGGTCAGCGTCGGCACCAGGTTGAAGCTCTGGAAGACGAAGCCGATCTTCTCCGCCCGTACCCGTGTCAGCCGGGCCTCCGGCAGGGTCGCCAGGTCGACCCCGTCGAGTACGACGGATCCCGCGCTCGGCCGGTCGAGCCCGCCGAGCATCTGGAGCAGCGTGGACTTGCCGCCGCCCGTGGGGCCCTGGATGACCAGCCGCCCGCCGTCCTCGATGGTCAGGTCGACCCCGTCGAGGGCCTGGATGGTGTCCTTGCCGCGCCGATAGCGCTTGGCGACACCGGTGAGTTCGTACATCGTCGGTCAACTCCTGTGATACGTAAGAGAATTCGGGATGCCGGGGGCTACTCGACGCGGCGCAGTGCGTCCGCAGGCCGCAGCCGCGACGCCCGCCAACCGCCGAATCCGCCCGCGATCAGCCCGCCGGCGACGGCGAGGGCGACGGCCAGCCCGATGGTGGTCAGCGACACGGGGGCCGTCAGTGCGATGTCGAGGGCCTTCGACGCGCTCTCCCGGGCGGCCCCGCCCGGCCCGCCGGCGAGCATCCGGCCACCACCACCGCCGCCCAGGCTCTGCGGGCCCCCGCCGGCCCCCAACTGCGCGGTGAGCGTGGGGCTGAACGCCGTGATCGCCCATGCGCCGGCCAGCCCGACACCGATGCCGAGGGCGCCGCCGATCAGCCCGTTCACCAGTGCCTCACCGGCCACCTGCCCGGTGACCCGGCGGCTCTTCCACCCCAGCGCCTTCAGCGTGCCGAACTCCCGCACCCGCCGGCTCACCGCCGCCGACGTCAGCAGCCCTGCCACCAGGAATGCCGCCGCGAGCACCACGATCGACAGCCACTTGCCGACGCCGGAGGCGAGGTCCGACGCGGTCGACAGCGAGCCGGAGACCGTCTGCGCCAGATCGGAGGAGGTCGTCACCGTCGTGCCGGGGATGTTCTTCTGGATGGTGTCCTTCACCCCGTCGATGCGCTGCGAGTCGGCCGCCTGCACATAGACCGTGGTGACCTTGTCCTTCGCGTCGGCCAGCGTCTGCGCCTGCGCGAGCGGCAGATAGACGTTGGCGGCCGCGTCGCCGCTGTCCGCCGTCGCGATGCCGATGATGCTGTACTTCGTCCCGGAGATCGTCAGCGTCCCGCCGACCGAGAGCTTCTGCTCCTTCGCGTACGCGCTGTCGACGACGGCGACCTTCGCGTCGGTCTCCGACTCCTTGAACGTACGCCCGGACGTGATCTTCGACGAGGTCAGCGGCCCGAGCGTCTGACGCGCGACGTCGGTCCCGTACACGGAGTACGAGTTGACGTCGAAGTCGGCCCCACCACCGCGCACCTCCCCGGTCGGCGGACCGCCCCGCATGGTCTTCCCCCCGGAGTCCTGCTTGAACTCCCCGCGCCTGAACTCCCCGTCGACCTTCACGACCCGTACGTTCAGCCCTCCGACGGCGTCCGCGACCCCGTCCTGCTCGGCGACCTGCGCAACGGTCGACGCCGCGAGCGCCTCGAACCCCTCGACCATGACGAGGTCCTGGCTCTGCTCACCGTCGCCCTCTTCCTTCGCGTCGAACTGGAAGCGCGGCCGCCGCACCGTCTCCCCCTCCCCCTCCCCCGGCGGCGGCGCGGCCTTGGTGACCGTCATATCGGTCCCGAGCCCGTACAGCGACTCCAGCACTTTCCCCTGCGCCTGGTTCATCCCGGCGGAGACCGAGCTGACGACGATGACGAGGGCGATCCCGAGAGCAAGCCCCGAGGCGACGACGAGCGCCGCCTTCCTGCGGCGGCGCAGTTCGCGCCTGAGGTAGGTGAAGAACATGGCGCGAAAGCTAGGTACGCGGTGTGAGGGTGGGTTAAGTCCCGGATGAGAGGCGCATGAGTGTTGGCCGGACGGCCCGTCGACCGCACGGTCCGCTTCACCGCGGGCCCTTAGGACGCGCCTGGCCTCAGCCCGATGACGACGGTGGCGTACAGCTCGTCGCAGACGGCGACGTGTGGCACGAGACCGCTGCGGCCGACGGCCTCGACCGCGTCTGCCGCCTGCCGCTCGCTCGTCTCGAAGAGCAGCACCCCACCGGGCGCCAGCCACTCCCCCGCCTCCCCGGTCACCCGCCGCAGGACGTCCAGCCCGTCCGCGCCGCCGTCGAGCGCGACGAGCGGCTCGTGCACGCGGGCCTCGGCGGGCAGGAGGCCGACCTCCTCGGTGGGTACGTACGGCACGTTGGCGGCGAGGATGTCGACACGCCCGCGCAGGCCGTCGGGCAGCGCCGCGAACAGGTCCCCTTCGTACACGCGCCCGCGCCCGGACACATTCCGCCGCGCGCACCGCACGGCCACCGTGTCGACGTCGGCGGCGTGCAGCTCCACCCCCGGAAGCCCGGCGGCCAGCGCGGCCCCCACCGCCCCCGACCCGCAGCACAGGTCGACGACGACACCCGCGTCCGGCCGGGCGCCGACGGCCTGCCGTACCAGGAACTCCGTACGACGCCGCGGCACGAACACACCCCCGTCCACGGCGATCCGCAGCCCGCAGAACTCGGCCCAGCCGAGCACGTGTTCAAGGGGATGCCCGTCGACACGTCTGCCCACCATGGCGGCGAGTTCGGCGTCCGTACGGGCGGTGGCGAGGATCAGCCCGGCCTCGTCCTCGGCGAAGACGCACCCGGCGGTGCGAAGACGGGTGACGACGGCTGAAGGGTCAGAAAAGGAGAACAACGGGAGCCTCTCGGAAATCCGAACGGGGCTCCTCTCACGCGCTCTCTACGACGACGCGGAGGCGAGCACCCGGCCTGCAACAGCGGTAATGGGTCTCACCTCCTGTGTCCCTGGTCCGTGTACGGCTGAGGCCGCCACCTTACCCCGCGCCGGGGCCGCCGAGGCCCTGGTTCAGCGGCACTCTGTTGTCCGCTCTCAGCGCGGCCCATCGTGCACGTTGTGCTGCTGGAGTTCGACGGCGAAGCGGGCGGCGGTCACGAAATCCTTGTCGTCGTGAAGAACGATGAGGCCGTGATGAGCAGCGGTCGCACAGACCAGGAGATCGACAGCCGACAACGCCTGATGGGCTCCGCGCTCCGCAGCCCGGCGCTGGAGTCCGCCGACCCACTGCGCCGCTCCTTTGGGGAGGGATGCGTCCTCGTAGAGATCGTCGAACATCGAGCTGCGCTCCTCGTACTCCGTGAGGTCACGTGCCGACTTCAGGAACTCCGCCCGCTGCGGGTAGCAGGAACGAATGTCCCCGTCCATGGCTGTTTCCCGCCAGGCAGAACGGAGCCTCTCGTCACGCAGCAAGCGCCATAAGGCAGACGAGTCGAGCAGATAGACGCTCACCGAGGACCCTCACCCTTCTCAGCCTTATGTGCAGCCTCGGCTCCTTCGAGGTCCCAGCCCTGCGCGAGCTCGAAGTATCTGTCATACGCGGCAGCACGCAGCAGGCGCTTGTTGTACTCCTCCAGCGCCTTCGCAACGGCAGCCGTCTTGGTCCGGTGGCCGCCCAGCCGCTTGGCCGTCTCCAAGGCCTCGTCATCGATGTCGATGTGCGTCAGGGACATCTCGACCTCGCATTCTGTACATGAATAGGACCTTGCCGCCCCTCTGAGTGTACATACGAGGGATACCTTCGTCAGGACATGTCCATTCACGGCAGCCGTCCTTCCCGGTTCCGCTCCCTGACCCGCGCCCGCAGCACCTCGCCCGGTGGTGCCGGCCGCAGCGCGTCCGGCGGGCAGTCCCACTCCCGCCCGCCGCCCGGCGGCCGCAGCTGTACGTACGGACCTTCGCGCCCCATGACCCGCCCGATGCGCCCGTCGCGCGCGTCGACCACGAAGTCGCCCGCCTTCACCGCTTGCGCCCCTCGTGCAGGACGACGGCCAGCCGCAGCGCCGTGTCCAGGTTGCAGCGGCCGAGCTCGACGAGCGGACACGTCTCCGAGTCGCCCGCCAGCGACACGAGGTCGACCCGCAGGGACGGCAGGGTCACGCCCGCCCCGTCGAGCTCGCCCCGCAGGTGTGCCACGACTTCCTCCGCGGCCCGCAGCCGCTCCGCCGATCGCATCGCCATGACCTGGCACCTCCACGCTGAGTGTTCGCTTTCCGCACACAGCGTGGCGATGCGTCGCTACCGTGAACAGGGACACAGGCCCAACAACCCCACATGTGCGACCTGGAGTTGACATGCCCGGCCCGAAGGACCTAGATCCGTCCACCTCTCCCCGCGCCCTGCTCGGCGCGGAGCTCCGCCACGCCCGCGAGAAGGCGGGCCTGAGCCAGCGCGAGCTGGGCGAGCCGCTGTTCGTGAGCGCGTCGTTCATCGGCCAGCTGGAGGCGGGTACGCGCCGGATGCTGCCCGACATCGCGCACCGCATCGACGACATACTCGGCACGGACGGCTTCTTCGAGCGCAACTGCAAGGCAGCGAACAGGTCGAAGTACCCGGACCACTTCGCCGAGGCGGCGGAGGCGGAAGCGATCGCGACGGCGATCAGGGAGTACGCGCCGCTGCTGATCCCCGGCCTGTTGCAGACGGAGGCGTACGCGCGGGCGGTGTTCCGGGCGTACCAGCCGACGGCGCCGGAGGAGGTCATCGACGGGCTGGTGGAGAACCGGCTGGACCGGGCACGGCTGCTCGACGATCCAACAAAGCCTCAGTTGTGGGCGGTCCTTGACGAGGCGGTGCTGCGCAGGAAGGTGGGCAGCCCGGCGGCGATGGCGGAGGCGTTGCGCCATGTGACGGTGATGGCGCGACGGCACCGGATCATCGTGCAGGTGCTGCAGTTCGCGGCGGGCGCGCACGCAGCCATGACCGGCTCCTTGAAGCTGATGTCTTTCGAGGACGCACCACCGCTTACGTATCTCCAGGGGCCGGAGACAGGCCGCCTGGAGGACGACCCGGCCACTGTCACCCGGCACGAACTGACCTACGATTTGCTCGCGGCCAGCGCGCTCTCCCCAGCCGAATCCCTGGCCCTGATCGAATCGGTGGCGGAGGATTACGCACATGCAGATCAGCAGCCTTGATTGGCGCAAGTCCAGCTACAGCGGCGGCGACGGCGGCGACTGCGTGGAAGTCGGCCGGTGGCGCAAGTCGACCTACAGCGGTGGCGACGGTGCCGACTGCCTCGAAGTCTCCGACGCCCACCCCGGCCTCGTCCCCGTCCGCGACTCCAAGAACCCCGGCGGCCCGAAGCTCGCGTTCCAGGCCGCCGCCTGGTCCGTCTTCGTAACGGGGCTCAAGCAGCGCCGCTGAAAAGCTCAGTGACCCGCGAGGAGCTTCACGGCCACCACGCTCACGCCGATCGCGGTGTCGACGAGCCCTGAAATCAGCGCGCTCAGCCGCCCGTTGCCCATGCCAAGACCCGTTCGCCAGCCCCACACGAACAGGGTGGCGACCTCGACCCCGGCGCTGACCAGCAGGGCGGTCTCCAGCTCCAGGAAGCCGAGCGCCGAGGCGCCGATCAGCACCAGCGGGCCCACCGCGGTGAGCAGCAGGGGGCTGGAGACGTGCAGGGCGGTGCGGATCTCCGGCCAGGTCGCGTTGCGGCCGGTCAGCGCGCGGTGGGACTGCTCGTCGGCGACGAGTGTGGCCAGCCAGACCCCGAGCGCGGTCACGGCCACGGTGAGCGCCGATTCGGTGTGCTCGGGATGGTCCGTCTCGGCCAGCGCGACCACGACGGCGGTCAGGGTGATGGTCGCGTAGATCCGTTCCTTGAGCCGTGCGGCGACGGTCTCACCCGCGCGGGCGGCGGTGGCGGGAACGCCGTCCGGAGTCATCGCCGGGCCGCTCTGCTGTTCCGAATCCACCACGTATCACCCGAACCTTCCGATGACACACCGTAAGCGGCCTCCGGAGCTTTCACCGCCCTCACACGGCAGGCGTTGGGCCGGTCGAGGGACCCGCCGACCGTCGGTCGGAGCTTGAGCCTCGGGCTCCGAACGCCTTGTTCAAGGAATGGTTTCAGGGCCTCAACCCACCCGCCCACCCTTGCCAGTTGACTATGTGCGACGAACTTGCCACGCAGGGTGGCGACGCTCTAGCGTGTCCGGAAAACGAACAGCCCCCGTCAGGTGCGGGAACACCTGCGGGGGCTTGACCACCAAGATCGGTAAGGTCGATCCAGATGGCTGACAGCCAGCTTAGTGCTGCGTTCCTCCCCACGCACGCGACCCCGCACCCGATGGCCAATCCCGGCTACGGCAAGCGCACGGTCCTCGGGCAACAACCCCGTACCGCCGCCGACTTCGCGCACCTCCCGCCCCGCGAGGCCGCCATCGCCGCGTACATCGACCGGCTCAAGGACGGGGCCGACATCTCCGTGAAGACGCTGGCCAAGGTGCTGCCGTACGGCCAGTGCGCCCTGCGTACGGCCCTCAACCGCATCCAGGCCGCCGGTCACCTACGGCGCGGACGCGAGCACATGGCCGGTTCGGGGAGCGCGCGCTGGATCACCCGAACGTGGTGGTCCCGTACGGCACGCGACGACGCGTGGTGGGCGGCGTACCGGCGCGGCGACGTACCGGACGACCGGCCGCCGCCGACCCGCTCACGGGCGATGATCCTGCTCGCGGCACTGGGTCGGGAGGCGCCGGTCATGTCACTGTCCGCCGTCGAGTGCGCGCAGTTGGCACCCTTGGTGGAGGAGTGGTTCGTGCGCGGCGCCACGGAGCGGGACGTCCTGCGCGCCCTCACCGCCGGCCTCCCGGTCCCGGTCCACCACCCGGCGGCCCTCGCCCGCCGCCGCCTCACCGACAAACTCCCACCCGAGCCCGCTCCCCCGCCCCCGCCACCCCTCCGCCTCCTCGAATGCGGCAAGTGCGGTGCGCCGTATCGCGCGGAGTCCCTGCGCGGCGGCGACTGCGGATCCTGCCGGGGCGAGCCCGCCCCGGCGCCTCGTACCGGCGGCCTCTCCCCGGACCAGGTCCGCGCCCACATGGCTGATGTCCGCACGGCGGCAACCCGCCCGAGCGAAAGGAATCGCACATGACCGCGCGTGCCCACATGCTCGCGTCAGAATTCGAGGAGCTTGCCCAGCAGTCCCCGGAGACCGTGTGGTTGGAGTTCATCCGAGGCAGGTTGGAGGTCAAGCCGCCTTCGGACGGCTGCCACGGCTCGATCCTGGCGTATCTGACCCGCACGCTGCTCCTGCTCCGCCCAGAGCTGGCCCTGTATCCCTACGCGAGCCTCCGGACCGAATCCGAGCTCCGCGGCAGGTACATGCCGGATGGTGCCCTCGCCCATATCGGTCACTTTGCCGGGCAGAGTGCGTGGACCCACTGTGCCGGTGTCCTCATGGTCGTCGAGATCACGCCCCGCGACCTCGGTACCGACCGCCGAGACCTCCACGAGAAGTGTGCCGGCTATGCAGAGGCCGACATCCCGGTCTGCCTCCTCGTCAACCGCGAGGCGGGCAGCATCACCGTGAACAGTGAGCCGCGGCACGGCACGTACCAGCAGCACCCCACCTACAAGTACGGCGACACCGTCACCCTCCCCGACCCCGTCAACGTCACCCTGGCCACCGAGAGGCTCAAGGACTACACCCGCTGACCGCCCTCGCGGTCGCGCCCCTGCGGAAGCAGCCCCGCACCCGCCTCCAGGACCTCCTCCGCCGCCTCCGGCATCAGCGTCTCCTCGATGAAGGTGACGGCCCGGCGCAGCCCGGCGCCCGTCTGGTACGGGAAGTCCGTGCCGAGCATCAGCCGGTCCGGGCCGAACGACTCGGCCGCCGCGCGCAGGGCGGGCTCGTGGCCGTGGGCGACGGTGTCGTAGTACATACGGCGGGCCGCGACCGTCGGCAGTTCGGGGATGTCGGGGGCCTCCCAGGGGATGTGCTCGTCGGCCCGTGGCAGCAGCATGGGCAGCGCGCCGCCGAGATGGGAGTGGACGATGCGCAGGCGCGGGTAGCGGCTGGGGATGCCTTCGAGCATCAGGTGCATCGCACAGATGGTGTCCTCCATGGGCGCGCCGACCATCCACCGCATCCGGTTCTCGGCGATCAGCGGCGTCCCGGCGTCGCGGCCCGCCGGGTGCAGGCTCAGCACCGAGCCCCTGCGGTCCAACTCCTCGAGAACGGGGGCGAATAGGGGGTCCCCGAGGCTGCGCCCGAGCACCGACGTCGTCACCCCGGCCCCCGCCATCCCGAGCTCGTCGAGCGCCCGCGTCAACTCCTTCAGCGAGGCGTCCAGGTGTGGCAGCGGAAGCGCGGCGAAGGCGGAGAAGCGCTCGGGCCAGGCCCGTACGACCTCCGCGTAGTGGTCGTTGGCGAGGCGCGCGGCAGTGACGGCGTGCGTCTCGTCCGGGAAGTACGGGGTCTGCGGCGACACGGACAGGATCTGGTGCTCGATCCCGGCGGCGTCGTTCATCGCGAACCGCGTCCCGAGCTCCGCCTCACCGTCCCCGGCGCCCAGCCCTCGCGCGGTCCCGGTGTCGTCGCGCCCGTAGGAGTCGAGGAGCCGCAGATACTCCTCGCTCCACAGATGGGCGTGCACATCGGTCCGCACGCTTTCAGCTTCACTCCGCCCCGGCGGGCCCGCCACCCATGCGTTCGGCGCTGCGTCATCCGTAGTGGTGAGAGAATCGCCGCCCGCGGGTAGTATGTCGACGACGACATATATCGTGCGCGACATGGATGCCCTGCACGTGATCGAGGTCGAGCCCGAAGTGCGTTCCTGGCTCGACCTCATTCCCATCGGCCACCACCGAAAGGTGGAAGAGTACGCAGACCTGCTGGCCACCCTGGGCACTCGTACGCCCATGCCCTTCGCTCGCCCGCTGAGAGAGAGCGTTTATGAGCTTCGGCCCACGCTGGGTGGCGTGGCCACGCGGATCACGTACTGGTTCGCGGCGGGACATCGGATCGTGCTGCTCACGGTCTTCCGCAAGACCCGGATGCACGAAGGCGCTCAGATTGCCCGCGCAGTGGCCGCTCGTAAAGTGTGCGAGTCCGAGCACGGCCCGGCTCACACCACATACAGCCGGACGGAGAGAGGGGACGCGTCATGAACCATTCCCGCTGGAGACTGGCCCGCGAGAAGAAGCTCGACCAGGGGCACATCGAGTCCCCGGAGGCCGTGGCCCGGCGGTCGGAGATCCGGCTGGCGATGGCCTTTGCCAAGGCCGTCTATGACCGCCGACAGGAGCTCGGGCTCTCCCAGGCCGAGGTCGCCGAGCGCGCGGGGCTCACTCAGGCCAAGATCTCCCGTGTCGAAGGGGCCGACGCCGTGCCGACGCTCCCCCTGCTCCGTCGGCTGGCGCACGCACTCAACGCCTCGCTCAACATCGCTCTGGACGAGGACCACGAAGAGGTCAAGTTCGTCGCACACCCGGCGGCCTGACCCAGGGCCAGGCGGCCCGGCTGCCGACCCATGCGGTCGATCCACACGGCCGACCCAGACAGCAGCCGGGCGGCCCGCCCCGCCCGGACAACGCCCGAGGGCGGCACCCCCTGGGAGTAGGGGTGCCGCCCTCGGTCTTCAGGACGGTTGATCGACCAGAGGTCGATCAGAAGTCCATGTCACCGCCCGGCATGCCGCCCGGAGCGGCCGCGGCGGCCTTCTCCGGCTTGTCGGCGATGACGGCCTCGGTGGTGAGGAAGAGCGCGGCGATGGAGGCCGCGTTCTGCAGCGCGGAGCGCGTGACCTTCGCCGGGTCGATGATGCCCTCGGCGATCATGTCGACGTACTCGCCGGTCGCAGCGTTCAGGCCGTGGCCGACCTGGAGGTTGCGGACCTTCTCCACGACGACGCCACCCTCGAGACCACCGTTGACGGCGATCTGCTTGAGCGGGGCCTCCAGCGCGAGCTTCACGGCGTTGGCGCCGGTCGCCTCGTCGCCGTCGAGCTCGAGCTTCTCGAAGACCTGGGAGGCCTGGAGCAGGGCCACGCCACCACCGGCGACGATGCCCTCCTCGACGGCCGCCTTCGCGTTGCGGACGGCGTCCTCGATGCGGTGCTTGCGCTCCTTGAGCTCGACCTCGGTCGCGGCGCCGGCCTTGATGACGGCCACGCCGCCGGCCAGCTTCGCGAGGCGCTCCTGGAGCTTCTCGCGGTCGTAGTCCGAGTCGGAGTTCTCGATCTCGGCGCGGATCTGGTTGACGCGACCGGCAACCTGGTCGCTGTCACCGGCACCGTCGACGATCGTGGTCTCGTCCTTGGTGATGACGACCTTGCGGGCGCGGCCCAGCAGGTCCAGGCCCGCGTTCTCGAGCTTGAGGCCGACCTCCTCGGAGATGACCGTGCCACCGGTGAGGATGGCGATGTCGCCGAGCATGGCCTTGCGGCGGTCGCCGAAGCCCGGGGCCTTGACGGCGACGGACTTGAAGGTGCCACGGATCTTGTTGACGACCAGGGTCGACAGGGCCTCGCCCTCGACGTCCTCGGCGATGATCAGCAGCGGCTTGCCCGACTGCATGACCTTCTCGAGGAGCGGGAGCAGGTCCTTCACCGAGGAGACCTTGGAGTTGACGATCAGGATGTACGGGTCCTCCAGCGAGGCCTCCATACGCTCCATGTCGGTGGCGAAGTACGCCGAGATGTAGCCCTTGTCGAAGCGCATACCCTCGGTGAGCTCCAGCTCCAGACCGAAGGTCTGGGACTCCTCGACGGTGATGACGCCTTCCTTGCCGACCTTGTCCATCGCCTCGGCGATGAGCTCGCCGATCTGGGTGTCGGCGGCGGAGATGGAGGCGGTGGAGGCGATCTGCTCCTTGGTCTCGACCTCCTTGGCCTGGTCGAGCAGGGCGCCGGAGACGGCCTCGACGGCCTTCTCGATGCCGCGCTTCAGGGCCATGGGGTTGGCGCCGGCCGCCACGTTGCGCAGGCCCTCGCGGACGAGCGCCTGGGCGAGGACGGTCGCGGTGGTCGTACCGTCGCCGGCGACGTCGTCCGTCTTCTTGGCGACTTCCTTGACCAGCTCGGCGCCGATCTTCTCGTACGGGTCCTCGAGCTCGATCTCCTTGGCGATGGAGACACCATCGTTGGTGATCGTGGGGGCGCCCCACTTCTTCTCGAGGACGACGTTCCGGCCCTTGGGGCCAAGGGTGACCTTGACGGCGTCGGCGAGCTGGTTCATCCCGCGCTCGAGACCGCGCCGTGCCTCCTCGTCGAACGCGATGATCTTGGCCATGTGAAGTGGTCCTCCCGGACTGGGGTGGATTTCTCCGGACCGCGCTGGCGCCCGCGACGGACGGCCTGCATGCCTTGTGGTTCCTTGCCCCACCCGGCCTGCGGGCCTCACCGACCCGGTCCTTTGTTGTCACTCTCACTCGGAGAGTGCTAACGCCAATGATTAGCACTCGCCCCCCGAGAGTGCAAGCGGCTGAGACGGATCGCGGACACGCGCCACGCGGCAGCCCGGGATGCGTCACACAGATGCCCAGGACGCGTCACGTAGACGCCCAGGACACGTCACGCAGATGCCCGCAGATGCCCGGGACACGTCACGCCGCGGCCCGGGATGCGCGCGCGGCGGCCCGGACGTGACGGAGGGCCCGCACCCTCCCGGGTACGGGCCCTCCGTCGCGTTGCTGCAGTCGGTCGGCGCTTCAGCCGGCCAAACGGACCATGTCCGCCTGCGGCCCCTTCTGGCCCTGCGAGATCTCGAACTCGACCCGCTGGCCCTCCTCCAGGGTGCGGTAACCGTCCATCTGGATCGCGCTGTAGTGGACGAAAACATCCGCACCACCGTCGACCGCGATGAAGCCGTAACCCTTCTCCGCGTTGAACCACTTGACGGTGCCCTGAGCCATGCCTAACTCCCCTATTACTGGCCCTTGCACAGGACCGCACTTCGCGGACCCGGGTCAGACCTCACCTCCGGAACAGGCGGAGGCGTGCGCCGGAACGCGTCGACCGCGGCTGAATGTATCTGTCCAACTGCCCTCTGCAACAGGTCAGTCGGACGAGAAATCTGGGCAGCACTGAAAGGCAAATTAGGAAGAATTCCGAGCTTTACCGGGCAAGTCGGGCCGGACAAAGCGCACTTACTGCGCATCAAGCTCGAACACTTTGGCTGCTTCTTGACGCGTGCGAACGCATTCTCATATGCGTCTGGCACAGGCAGCGGAGGGGGCTTCCCCAACTCTACCGCGCTCAACCATGCAGAATTGCCCCCTCCGCTTAGCTTGCGGAGGGGGCAATTCTGTTCACGCGCAGTGAGGGTCGGCTGCGGCACCGCGCCCGCGGTCAGCCTCCGGCGACGGCCGGGATGATCGAGACGCCCGCGCCGTCCGGCGTCACCGTCTCCAGGCCCTGCTCGAAACGGACGTCGTCGTCGTTGACGTACACGTTCACGAAGCGGCGCAGCTTGCCCTGGTCGTCCAGGACGCGGGCGGCGATGCCCGTGTGGTTCTTCTCCAGGTCGGCGATGACCTCTGCGAGGGTCGCGCCCTCCGCCGGGACCTCGGCCCTGCCGCCCGTGTAGGTGCGCAGGATGGTGGGGATGCGGACGTTGACGCTCATGCGAGGCCAGCCTCTCGGAAAGAGTCCAGGTTGGGGCTGATGACGGCGGTCATGCCCGTGGTGGGGGCCACCGCGTCAAGGGTCTTCAGGCCGTCGCCGGTGTTGACGACGACCGTCGTGAGGGAGGGGTCGATGGCGCCGGCCTCGATCAGCTTCTTCGCGACGCCGAGGGTCGTCCCGCCCGCCGTCTCCGTGAAGACGCCCTCGGTGCGGGCCAGCAGCTTGATCGCGTCCACGATCTGCTCGTCGGTCACGTCCTCGACGGCGCCGCCCGTGCGGCGGCAGATGTCCAGGACGTAGGGGCCGTCGGCCGGGTTGCCGATGGCGAGCGACTTGGCGATCGTGTCGGGCTTCTGCGGGCGCACGACGTCGTGGCCGGCCTTGAAGGCGGCGGACACCGGGGAGCAGCCCTCCGCCTGGGCGCCGAAGATCTTGTACGGCTTGTCCTCGACGAGGCCGAGCGCGATCAGCTCCTGGAGCCCCTTGTCGATCTTGGTGAGCTGGGAGCCGGAGGCGATGGGGATGACGATCTGGTCGGGCAGTTGCCAGCCGAGCTGCTCGCAGATCTCGTACGCGAGCGTCTTGGAGCCCTCGCCGTAGTACGGGCGCAGGTTGACGTTGACGAAGCCCCAGCCCTCGCCCGCCGGATCGCCGATGAGCTCGGAGCAGAAGCGGTTGACGTCGTCGTAGGTGCCCTCGATGCCGACGAGCTCGCCGCCGTAGACGGCGGCCATGACGATCTTGCCCTGCTCCAGGTCGTGCGGGATGAAGACGCAGGAGCGGAAGCCGGCGCGGGCCGCGGCGGCGCCGACGGCGCCCGCCAGGTTGCCCGTGGACGAGCAGGACAGGGTGGTGAAGCCGAAGGCGCGGGCGGCCTCCAGGGCCTGGGCGACGACGCGGTCCTTGAAGGAGTGGGTCGGGTTTCCGGAGTCGTCCTTGACGAAGAGCCTGCCGGGCTCGACGCCCAGCTCGCGGGCGAGGTTGTCGGCCTGGACGAGCTTGGTCCAGCCCGGGTTCAGATTCGGCTTGGCGGCCACGTCGGCGGGGACGGGCAGCAGCGGCGCGTAGCGCCAGATGCTGGCGGGGCCGTTCTCGATCTGCTTGCGCAGGGCTTCCGGGTCGCCGCTCGGCAGGTCGTACTTGACTTCGAGCGGCCCGAAACACAGCTCGCAGGCGAAGATCGGCCCGAGCGCGAAGACCTCGCCGCATTCACGGCAGGAAAGTCCGGAGGCAGGCCCGAGATCGACGGTGCCGGTGGTGGATGCAACGGTTTCTACAGCCATGGAGGCGAGGCCCTTTCTCCTCATCTTCCTCATGGCGCATCTCGCCATGAGACGGATTTGGCACCTTCCCTAGCCGGGAGCCTCGCGCGCCGCTGACGACGGACAGCGTCGATATGCGGCTTCCGCCGCGTGGCCGACTGGAGGGTTGCCGGGGCTTCAACGGGCCGTATCCCTCTGCCCCTCTGGATGAGCGGTATGTGATTGTCGGCGTGACGGCCCCGACATGCCCCCGGCATGCGATGGTCGTCCGCGTTGTTCAAGACTGTAACCGAAGCCCCGGACGCTTGAGATGGTCGTCCGATCCGCGAGATGGAGATCACGTGCTGGAAGAGGTGGAGCGCTGGCTGGTCCGGCGGTCCTGGTCCGTGGCAGACCGCCCGCTCGACCAGCTCGTCGCCGCGAAGCGCGCCGCCGGGCGCGGTACGTCCGTCAGTGTGGTGCTGCCGGCGCTGAACGAGGAGGCGACGGTCGGCGAGATCGTCTCCGTGATCCGGCGCGAGCTGATGACGGAGGCCGTGCCGCTCGTGGACGAGCTGGTGGTCGTCGACTCGGGCTCGACGGACCGTACGTCCGAGGTCGCGGCCCGGGCGGGCGCCCGGGTGGTGCACCGGGACACGATCCTGCCGCGGATACCGGCCGTGCCGGGCAAGGGCGAGGTGCTGTGGCGCTCGCTGCTGGTGACCGGCGGGGACATCGTCTGCTTCGTGGACGCGGACCTGAAGGAGTTCTCCGCCGACTTCGTCTCCGGGATCGTCGGCCCGCTGCTGACCGATCCGGACGTGCAGTTCGTGAAGGCGATGTACGACCGGCCGCTGACCGGTGCGCCGGGCCAGAGCGGCCGTCCCGGCGGGGCCGAGCAGGGCGGCAGGGTGACCGAGCTGGTCGCACGGCCGCTGCTCAATCTGCACTGGCCGCAGCTGGCGGGGTTCGTCCAGCCGCTGGGCGGGGAGTACGCGGCGCGGCGCTCGCTGCTTGAGCGGCTGCCGTTCCCCGTCGGGTACGGAGTGGAGCTGGGCCTGCTGGTCGACGCGCTGCACACGGTCGGCCTGGACGCGCTGGCGCAGGTGGACGTGGGCGTACGGCTGCACCGCCACCAGGACGGGCAGGCGCTGGGGCGGATGGCCGCGGCGATCTACCGGACGGCCCAACTCCGGCTCTCCCGAGGCCACTTGGTGCGGCCCGCACTGACGCAGTTCGAGCGGGGCGAGGGCGGTTTCGTGCCGCGGACGCATGCGGTGGACACGGAGGAGCGGCCGCCGATGGCGGAGATCGCGGAGTACGCGGCGCGCCACCTGCGGAACGGGCACGGGGGCACCACCGGGCGGCGTAACACGGGCGCGGCGTAACCGCTTCAGCCCGATGAGATTGTCTAAATTTCGGACTTATGGGCTATGTCAGACGAATGGGCGCTCGGCGCCTTGATTCCAGGTTTCCCAGGTCCTCCGGGTCTTCCGGAACCTTCGGGTCCTCCGGGTCCTCCGGGTCCTCCGGGCCCTTCGGGTCCTCCGGGTCTTCCTTCAGGTCATCCGGGTCTTCCAGGACGTCCCGTTCCGTCGGGGCCCTGACCCTCCTCATCGCCGCCTCCGCCGCGTCGGCCCTCGCGATCGGGCTGCCCACCCCCGACCGGGCGGCCGCCGAGACCGCATCCGCGTTCGAAGAGCGGTACGGCGAATCGCTGTACGGCGACTTCATGACCACCGGCGGTACGGTCCCCGGCTGCCCGGACACCCCCGGCGACACGGCCGCTCCGTGCGCGGGCGGCGCGGCGGGCCGGGGCGGCGCCGGCCAGGTCGTGCTCCCGCCGGGCGCGCAGGTCGCGTACGCCCGCCTGTTCTGGGGCGGCAACGACGGCACGTACCGCGACCGGGACCCGGAGAGCTCGGTCCTCCAGCGCTGCGCCGCCACCGGGGCGGACGACGTGACCCGCTCCCCCGGCGCCCCGCTGGCCGCCGTCCCCGCGATCGGCGTCAACGGTGCCGCACCGACCGCAGTCGACGCCGAGAACCTGGTCAGGGACCAGGAATCGGCCACCGGGCCCCACTACTACACCGGCGAGGCCGATGTCACCGACGCCTTCGACGGGGTCACCGGCACCGGTTCCCCGATGCCGGTCGCGGTCGGCGGGGTATGGACGGCGGCGGGGCGCGGCTGCGTCGCGGGCTGGTCACTGACGGTCGTCTACGCCTACGACGGCCCGGACGCGACGTACGCCCCCGAGCGGCGCCACGTCTCCGTCCACGGCGGGCACGTCCTGCGGCGCCCCCCGTCCGCCACGTCCACGACGGCCGTGCCGGTCGGCGGCTTCCAGCGCGCCGGCGGGAAGGTCCGTACGTCCGTGACGGCCTTCCGCGGCGACCGGGAGAACCTGAGCGTCGACGACGAGGAGTTCGACCTCCCGAAGAGCGCGCTGGGGAGCGTCCCGTACACCGTCGAACCGGGCAGGGGCAGGAACGGGACGACCGGCGGCACGTACCTCGCCTCGGCGCTCGCCGTGTCCGCCCCGGTGGCCGACCTGGAGATCTCCAAGACGGCCTCGCAGACGTGGGTCAAGCCCGGCGACATGGTGACGTACACCATCACGGCGAAGAACACGGGCGCGAGCGACCTCCCCGAGGTGCGGTTCACCGACGACCTCGCCGAGAACCTCGACGACGCCGTGTACGACGACAACGCCAGGGCCTCGGCCGGGAGGGTCGCCTACAAGGAGCCCCGGCTCACCTACAGCGGCGCGCTGGCGGCCGGGGAGTCGGTGACCGTGACGTACTCGGTCACCATCGACGAGGAGGGCACCGGGGACGGCAGGCTCCGCAACACCGTGGTGGCGGACACGGCGCGGTCCAACTGCGAGGAGGGCAGCGAGGACGGGCCGTGCGCGGTGACCCCGGAGGTCGGCAGACGTGCGGACGCGGCGTCCGGCGAGGGCGCCGCGGCGACGGAGTGGGACACCGGGGCGGGCCCGGGCATCGGTGCCGTGCAGGGGCGGCCGGCCCTGCCCGCGCCGGGGCCGGGGGGCATGCCCGCCGACAGGTCGGCGCCCGCCGTCGGCCCCACGTACGGCAGCACCGGACAGCTCGCGGCCACCGGCGCCAGCGCCGAGCAGTTGTGGCTGCTCGGCGGCGTCGCCGTGGCCCTCACCGCGGCCGGCGCGATCGCACTCGCCGCGACCCGCGGCCGCCGTCGCGGCCACCACTGAACGAGTGAGCGTACGGCCGGACTCCACCGGCGAAGTCCGGCCGTACGTTTGAGCGGTTCCCGGAAGGGCTAGGTTTCGCGACATGGTCTCCGAGCACGCTGACTCCGAGAACACCGATCCCGGGCACCACGGGCGTCCCGAGCGCGCGGCGCAGGTGCTCGTCGCCTCCAACCGCGGTCCCGTCACCTACGCCCTCCGCGAGGACGGCACGCTCGACGCGCGCCGCGGCGGCGGCGGACTCGTCTCCGGCCTCTCGGCGATCGGTCCCGACGCGGGCGCCCTGTGGGTGTGCTCGGCGCTCGGCGACGGCGACCGGGAGGCGGTGCGGCGCGGAGTCGCCGAGCCGGGCGTGCGGATGCTCGCGATCGACGCGGCCGTGCACGCCGACGCGTACAACGGCATCGCGAACTCGGTGCTGTGGTTCGTCCACCACATGCTGTACCAGACGCCGCTCGAGCCGGTCTTCGACGCCGAGTTCCGGCGGCAGTGGGGCGCCTACCGCACGTACAACCGCGCCTTCGCGGAGACGCTGGCGGCGGAGGCGGCGCCCGGCGCGGCCGTGCTGATCCAGGACTACCATCTGGCGCTCGCGCCCGGCATGCTCCGCGAGCACCGCCCCGACCTGCGGATCGGGCACTTCTCGCACACGCCGTGGGCGCCACCCGAGTACTTCCGGATGCTGCCGGACGACGTCGCCGAGGAGCTGCTCCTCGGGATGCTGGGGGCGGACCGGCTGGGCTTCCTCACCGAGCGGTGGGCGAAGACCTTCATGCGGACCTGCCCGTCCGTGCTGGGGCCCTACGACGTCGTGCCGTCCTGGCCGAAGGACCAGGCGCCCAGCGTCACCGTCCGCGGCCCCGGGCCCGCCCACGGCCGCACCTGGATCGGGGTGCACGGGCTGGGCGCGGACGCGGAGTTCCTGCGCCGGCGCGCGCACGAGCCGGACGTGGAGCAGCGGATGGCCGCCCTGCGCGACGAGATCGGCGCGGGCCGCCGGGTCATCGTGCGGGTCGACAGGACGGAGCTGTCCAAGAACATCGTCCGCGGCCTCCTGGCGTACCGGACGCTGCTCGACGAGCACCCCGAGTGGCGCGAGCGGGTCGTGCACGTGGCCTTCGCCTATCCGTCCCGGCAGGATCTGGCCGTCTACCGCGACTACACCGCGGAGGTCTCACGGATCGCCGCCGAGATCAACGAGCGGTACGGGACGGCCGGCTGGACACCCGTCGTCCTGCACGTCAAGGACGACTTCGCACGGTCGCTGGCCGCGTACCGGCTGGCGGACGTGGCACTGGTCAACCCGATCCGGGACGGGATGAACCTGGTCGCCAAGGAGATCCCCGTCGTCTCGGACGCCGGCTGCACGCTGGTGCTGTCGCGGGAGGCGGGCGCGTACGAGGAGCTCCACGAGGAGGCGGTCGTCGTCAACCCGTACGACGTCAGCGGCACCGCCACGGCGCTCCACCAGGCCCTGTCCCTGCCGGACGGCGAGCGCGCGGAGCGCACCAAGCGGCTGGCCGCGGCGGCGACGGCGCTGCCGCCGCAGCAGTGGTTCCTGGACCAGCTGCACGCGCTGGAGGAGCTGGGCGAGGGCGACTGACCTACGGGCGGGGCAGGCGCTCGGCGAGGGCGGCGAGGTACGCGACGACCTCGGCCGGTCCCGGGAGCAGCACGTCGGCGCGCTCGGCGAGCTCCGGGATCTCGGCGCTGCCGCTGCACAGCAGCAGCCCGGGCACCCCGTCGGAGCGGAGCTTCTCGACGGCGGCGTAGGCGGCGAGATCGCCGAGGTCGTCGCCCGCGTACAGGACGGCTCCGGCCTGGTGCTCGCGCACGTACTCGAAGAGCGCGACGCCCTTGTCGACACCGGGCGGGCGCAGCTCCAGGACGAGCCGGCCCGGCTCGACGATCAGCCCGTGCCGGGCGGCCAGCTCGGCAACGGGCTCGCGCAGGGCATCGAAGGCGGCCTGCGGGTCGGCGGCGCGGCGGGTGTGGACGGCGACCGCGCGGCCCTTCTCCTCGATCCAGATGCCTTCCCAGGCGCCGAGCGAGTCGAGGAACCCGGGCAGCTCGGCCCGGACGGCGGCGACGCCGGGATGCGGGGCGGGCGCGTCGACCGTGCCGCTGACGGCGTCCCAGCGCTCGGCGCCGTAGTGCCCGAGCACGACGAGGTGCTCCAGTCCCGGGACCCCGGCGAAGCCGCCGTACCGCACGGCGACGCCGACCGGGCGGCCGGTCAGCACGGCCACGGACGCCACGCGCGGCGCGAGCGCGGCGATCGCGGGGACGGCGCCGGGATGGGCGCGGGCCTGCTCGGGGTCGGGCACGATCTCGGCGAGCGTGCCATCGAAGTCCAGGGCGACCACGGTGTCCCGCGGCCGTTCGAGAATCGCGGCGAGGCCGTCACGTCCGGCGGGCGTGATCGGCTCCGGCAGTTGGCTCCCCATGCCCCGACCCTATCGGCGCTCGCGCCGGGCGTCCCGTACTCGTCGCAGACGGTTGACGGTGACGGGGTCGTGGGCGAGGGCCCGGGGGTCGTCGAGGAGGGCGTTGAGCAGCTGGTAGTAGCGGGTGGGCGACATCCCCAGCTGCTCCCGTACGACGCGCTCCTTCGCACCGGGGCCGGGCCAGTCGGTGCGCTCCAGGCGCAGGACGGCGCGGTCGCGCTCGGAAAGCTCCTCGACATCGGTCATATGAGCAACATAGTGTGCGCGGCTCGTACGGTCCGGGCGGATACCGAGGCGTTCCGCCGGGCGTCACGCCGCCGGGGCGTTCTCCGTCACGGCGATCCTCGGCACCAGCTCCTCGTACGTCGCCCGGTCGAAGTCGCCCGCCGTCGGGGACAGGACCGTCGCCGTCGCCAGGGCCACCGCGCGGGTCAGGCGGTCCGGCCAGGGGAGGGACTCCACCAGGCCCGAGAGCAGGCCGGCGACGGCGGAGTCGCCGGCGCCCGTCGGGTTGCCGAGGACCTTCGAGGGCGGGGTGGCCTGCCAGGTGCCGTCGGCGGTGGCGGCGAGGATGCCGTCCGGGCCGAGGGACGCGACCACCGCGCGGGCACCGCGGCGGCGGGCGTCGCGGGCCGCGCGCAGGGGGTCGCGCGCGCCGGTGAGCTGGGCGAGCTCGTCGGCGTTCGGCTTGACCAGCTCGGGGCGGGCCGCGAGGCCGCGGCGCAGGGGCTCGCCGCTGGTGTCCAGCAGGGCGGGGACACCGGCCGCCCGGGCCCGGCGGACCAGTTCCGCGTACGCGCCGACGTGGACGCCCGGCGGCAGGCTGCCGCACAGGGCCACGGCGTCGGCGCCGCGCAGGAGCGTCTCGTACATGCCGAGGAAGGCGGCCCACTCGTCGGCCGTGACCGTCGGGCCGGGCTCATTGAGCTGGGTGGTGTCGCCGGTGGCCGCGTCGACGACGGCCAGCGTGCGGCGGGTGTTCCCCGCGACCGGCACGAGCGCGTCGCGCACCGGCACCCCGGCCAGCAGCTCCCGCAGCACCGCGCCCGTCGGGCCGCCGGCGAAGCCGGTGACGACCGCCTCGTGGCCGAGCGCCGCGAGCACACGGGCGACGTTGAGGCCCTTGCCGCCGGGGCGTTCAATCACCTCGGTGACGCGGTGGGAGCTGTGCGGGACGAGCGCGGGGACGGCGTACGTGAGGTCGAGGGCGGTGTTCAGCGTGACCGTCAGGATCACCCCCGACACCCCCCTGAGCATGCGCTTGCCATCGCTGTCCGACGGGTGCTGATCATGCCAAAAAGAAGGCGGTTGGCCCAGACCCCCTCCGCCCGGTCCGGCCAACCGCCCCCGCACGCCCGCGTGAGCGTCCTACGACAGGACCGGTTCGACCACCCACGCGCCCTTGCGCATCACGCCCTTGAGCGTGAAGTCCGCGTCCAGCACCACCATGTCGGCGTCCTTGCCCGGCTCCAGCGAGCCGACCCTGTCGTAGACGCCGAGCAGCCGCGCCGGATTGGCCGAGATCGCCCGCACGATGTCCTCGACCGGCAGCCGGTCGACGGTCGCCGCCCGCCGGAAGGCGGTGTCCAGCGTGAGCGTGGACCCGGCGATCGAGCCGCCCTCCACCAGCCGCGCGACCCCGTCCTTGACCTCGACCTCCAGCGGTCCGAGGTGGTAGATCCCGTCGCCGAAGCCCGCCGCGTCCATCGCGTCCGTGATGAACGCGACCCGCCGCGCGCCCGCGCGGTGGAACGCCAGCTCCAGCGCCGCCGGGTGCAGATGCGTGCCGTCGTTGATCAGTTCGACGGTGATCCGCTCGTCCTCCAGCAGCGCGGCGATCGGACCGGGCGCCCGGTGCCCGAGCGCCGGCATCGCGTTGAAGAGGTGGGTCGCGACGGTGGCGCCCGCCTCGATCGCCTCCACCGTCTGCTCGTACGTCGCGTCGGTGTGCCCGATCGCCGCGATCACGCCGTGCTCGGCGAGCAGGCGTACGGACTCGATGCCGCCCGGCAGCTCGGTCGCGAGGGTGACCATCTTCGCCGTGCCGCGCGCCGCGTCGAGCAGCTTGCGCACCTCCGCGGGGTCGGGGTCGCGCAGCAGCTTCTCGCTGTGCGCGCCCTTGCGGCAGGGGGAGATGAACGGCCCCTCGAAGTGGATGCCGGCCAGGTCGCCCTGCTCGACCAGCTCGGACAGGAACCCGGCCCGGTGGGTCAGGAAGTCCATGTCGCCGGTGACGGTGGAGGCGACGAGCGTCGTGGTGCCGTGCTCCAGGTGCGTCCGTACGCCGGTGAGCACGTCCTGCGCGCTGCCGGAGGTGAAGGACGCGCCACCGCCGCCGTGGTTGTGCATGTCCACGAAACCGGGGACCAGCCAGTGGCCGGAGAAGTCGGTGCCGGGTGCGTCGACGGGGGCGTGCCCGGCGATCCGGGTCCCGTCGACGATCACCCGCCCGTTCTCGACGACCCCGGTGGGCAGCACCACCCGGGCGCCTGTGAGAACCATCCGGTCGGCCATCAGGCGGTTACCTCCGAGTTGAGTTGATCGGTCAGCAGGTCCCAGGCGAGGAGCCCCGCGCCCAGGCAGCCCGCGGTGTCCCCGAGGGCCGCCGGGACGATGGCGGGCAGTTTCTGGAAGGTCACCCGCGCCTCCACCGCGGCCCGCAGCGGTGTGAACAAGGTTTCTCCTGCCTCGGCCAGCCCGCCACCGATGATCAGGGTGCGGGGATCCAGCAGGGTGAGCGCGGTGACCAGCCCGTCTGCGAGCGCGTCGACCGCGTCCTGCCATACGCGTACGGCGCCGGTGTCACCGGACTCGACGGCCTTGGCGCAGTCGGCCGCGTCCGCGCCGGGGTCGCCGCTCGCCGCCGCCCAGTTCCGCGACACGGCACCGGCCGACGCGAGGGTCTCCAGGCAGCCGTGCTGCCCGCAGCCGCACTCGGGCCCGCCGGGCCGGACGACGATGTGGCCGATCTCGCCCGCGTATCCGTGCGCCCCTGCCTCGATGGCGCCGCCGATGCCGATGGCGCCGGCGATCCCGGTGCCGAGCGGTACGAACAGGAACCGGTCGGCGCCGCGGCCCGCCCCGATCCGCCCCTCGGCGAGGCCGCCGGTGCGGACGTCGTGGCCGAGCGCGACGGGGATGCCGCCGAGCCGCTCGCCGAGGAGGCCGCGCAGCGGGACGTCGCGCCAGCCGAGGTTCGCCGCGTAGACGGCGATGCCGTGCTCCGCGTCGACGATGCCGGGGACGGCGACCCCTGCGGCGAGGGCGCTCTCGCCGTACCGCTCCTCGCCGTAGGCGCGCAGCTCGGCGGCGAAGCCGAGGATCGTCTCCACGACGGCGTCGGGGCCTCGCTCCCGGCCAGTCGCGCGCCGCGCCTCGTGGAGCAGTGCCCCGTCCGCCCCGACGAGGGCGGCCTTCATCCCGGTGCCGCCCACATCGAGGGCGATGACGTGTCTCACGCCTACAGTCTCGCTCGCCGACCACCGAGAGGTCTAGTCCACTGCCCCGAGGTTCCCGCGTTTTGTCGAAACACGGTCATGTGGTGTAGACCTCAAGGCTCGCAGCAGGAAGTTGACCAGTGGGGGAACGAGCAGTGCAGCGGCGCTACTTCGGCATGACGGCGATGGTTGCCACGGCGGCGATGGTGGCCGGACTCGCGGGATGCGGGAGCTCCGACGAGGGCGGGGACGTGACGCTCAAGCTCGTCGCCGCCGACTACGGGACCGGCGCGGCCGACTCCTCCCAGGACTACTGGGACAAGCTGGCGCGGGCCTTCGAGTCCAAGAACGCGGGCATCAAGGTCGATGTCGACGTGTACTCGTGGAAGGACGTCGACCGCAAGGTCGCCGAGATGGTGGAGGCCGGCAGCGCCCCCGACATCGCGCAGATCGGCGCCTACGCCGACTACGTCAAGCAGGACAAGCTCTACCGCACCGAGGAACTGGTCTCCGTCCCCACCCAGGCGAACTTCCTGCCGCTCCTGAGCGACGCCGGCCGGGTCGACCGCGTCCAGTACGGCGTGCCGTTCGCGGCCAGCACGCGGCTGCTCTTCTTCAACAAGGACCTCTTCGCCGCCGCCGGGCTGGAGGCGCCCACCACCTGGGCCGGGATCCGCACGGCGGCGGAGAAGCTGAAGGCGAGCGGGGTCGAGTACCCCTTCGCGCTGCCGCTCGGCTCCGAGGAGTCGCAGGCCGAGACCATGATCTGGCTGCTCAGCGGGGGCGGTGGCTACCAGAACCGCAGCTCCGGTGTCTACGAGATCGACTCGGCCGAGAACATCGACACCTTCAACTGGCTGCGGGACAACCTCGTCACCCCGAAGCTGACCGGCCCGGTCGCCCCTGCGCAGCTCGACCGCGCCCAGGCGTTCGCGGCGTTCACACGCGGCGAGGTCGGCATGCTCAACGGCCACCCGACCCTGATGCAGACCGCCGAGAAGGCGGGCATCGACGTCGGCACGGTGCCGATGCCGGGCGTCGAGGGCAAGGCGCCGGCGTCGATGGGCGTCGCCGACTGGATGATGGGCTTCAAGCAGCACGGCCACCGCAAGGAGATCGGCCGGTTCCTGGACTTCGCGTACAGCGACACGAACGTCCTGGAGTTCTCCGAGCGCTACGACATCCTGCCGGTCACGGTCACGGCGAGCCAGAAGATGGAGGCCGACGACGCTCACGAGGACCTCCAGCCGTTCCTGGAGGCGCTCCCGCACTCGGAGCTGTACCCCTTCGGTGAGACCTCCTGGGCGAGGGTGAGCGCGAGCGTCAAGAAGAACATCGGCTCCGCGGTGCAGCCGGAAGGCGACCCGGCGGCGATCCTGGGCCGTATCGCCTCCGAGGCGGCCGCGGCCGAGGCCAAGGAATAGCGGCCTGATCCGAGCGCGGGAAACGCGTCAGGGGCCGGATCTGCGGATCCGGCCCCTGACGCGTTCGACGTGCTACGGGAGTGGTCAGCCGTGCCGGACCTCGAGCCAGTCGAGGACCGCGTCGCACTGATTGCCTGCCTCGCAGGACAGCTTGAGCTCGTTCTTGCCCTTCTGGAGGGTGACCGGCGCCCACGTGGTCTGCCAGTTCTTCTCCAGGTTCGCGTCCGACGAACCGATGAAGTTCTTCAGGCCGATCGGGTTGGTGTTCGCCTTGCCGTTGACCGTCAGCGTCGCGTTGGCGTCCTTCGCGGGGATCGCGTACCGCACATAGAGCCGGTAGTCGCCTGCCTGCTCGATGGTGGCCTGCCAGGTGACCGAGGCGCCGACCTGGTTGAAGCCGGTCACATAGGCCCCGTCCGCGCCCTCCGCGCCCTTGACGTCCTTCGCCAGCGCCGCCGGCGCGCCCAGCTGGAGCGTCGCGGCGTCCTGCTTCGGGAGCTCGGCGGCGGGGCTCTCCTCGGTGTTCTTGGAGGGCTCGTCGCTCGGCTTCACCTGGTCCGCGGGGGCGGTGCCCTGGGCCTGGGGGTTTTCGTTGTCGTCGCCGCCGCTCGTGGCGAGCGCCGCGGCGATGCCGATCACGACGACCGCGACGACCGCGACAGCCGCGATGAGCAGGCCCTTGGTGTTGGGGCCGCGGCCCCGGCCGCTGCCGTGACCGCCGCCGCCGTGGCCGCCGCCGGGCGGCGGGACCGGGACCTGCCGGGTCGGGGCGCCGCCGGGGTATGTCTCGGGGGCCGCGTACTGCGGGGCCGGCTGGTGGGCGTACGGCGCCTGCTGCGGGACCTGCCCGTACTGGCGCTCGCCGACCGTTCTCACCTGGTTGTACGACGTCCTGGGCACGCCGGGCTGCGCCGCCGCCGGACCGGGGTAGCCGTAGCCGCCCTGGCGGGGAGGTGTGGCGCCCGCCTGCTGCCCGTCCGCGTACAGGTAGCCGAACGGATCCTCGTCCTCGGGCGTGCTCGCGCCGTTGTTCCCGGCCGTCATCCCTGGGTCACTCCTATCCATGCTCGCCAGCCGTCGCCGACCGGCCGAGCCTACCCCGTTTGAGCAACTCCAAGGACGGCGCTTGACGGCCGTCCGGTTCCCACGCGCACGTTATCCAGCGCGCCGGTGGACCTTGGCCCTGGATCGTTTCTCGATGTACATCCGCTGGTCAGCGGATTGAAGCACTTCCTCCACGGACATGCCGCAGACCGCCCAGCCGATGCCGAAGCTCGCGCCGACCCGGACCGCCCGTCCGTCGACCCTGATGGGCGGAATGATGGCGTTCCGCAGCCGTACGGCCAGATCGGCGGCGTCCGCCGCACCGAGCCCGTCGGCGAGGACGACGAATTCGTCACCCCCGAGGCGGGCGACGGTGTCCCCGTCGCGTACGCCGGTCGTGAGCCGGCGCGCGACCTCGATGAGGACGGCGTCGCCGGTGTTGTGCCCGAACCGGTCGTTGATCGACTTGAAGCCGTCGAGGTCGCAGAAGAGGACGGCCAGGCCCTTCGTGCCGTCGTCGTGCTCGCTGTCCGGCGCGACGGCGTGCACATGGTGGTCGAAGGGGCCGCCCGCGGGCACGGGAGGGTCGAAGTCGAAGCGGTCGGGCCGGTGGCCGTTCTCGTCCTGGCCTGCACCGCCGCCCTCGTCGTACCCGTAGGCCGGGCGTCCGGAGTACGCCGCGTCGAGCGCCTCCACCGCGGCCCCCGGCCCCTGCCTGAGCACCGCCTGCGGCCGCTCGCAGATGCGGGCGCTCAGCCGGGCACGCAGCTCCGCGCTGTTGGGCAGGCCGGTCAGCGAGTCATGGCTGGCCCGGTGCGCGAGCTGCAGCTCATGGCGCTTGCGCTCCTCGACGTCCTCGACGTGGGTGAGCAGGAAACGCGGCCCGTCGGCGGTGTCCGCGACGACGGAGTTGCGCAGCGAGACCCAGACGTACGTGCCGTCCCTGCGGCCGAGCCGCAGCTCGGCCCGTCCGCCCTCGGCGGAGGTCCGCAGGAGTGTGCCGATGTCCTCGGGGTGGACCAGATCGGCGAAGGAGTAGCGGCGCATCGCGGAGGCGGGCCGGCCGAGGAGGCGGCACAGGGCGTCATTGGTGCGCAGCAGCCGGCCGTGCTGGTCGCCGCCCATCTCGGCGATGGCCATACCGCTCGGGGCGTACTCGAACGCCTGCCGAAACGACTCCTCACTGGCGCGCAGGGCCTGCTGCTCGCGCTCCAGGCGGACCAGCGCGCGCTGCATGTTTGCTCGCAGCCGGGCGTTGCTGATCGCAATCGCGGACTGGGAGGCGTACATCTGGAGCGCCTCCTGGCCCCAGGGGCCGGGACGGCGTCCGTTGCGGGGTTTGTCGACCGAGATGACGCCGAGGAGCTCACGTCCGCCGCCCGACGCGTACATCGGCGCGTAGAGCCGGTCCTGGGGGTGCCACTCGTCCTCGAAGCGCGGCTCGGGGCCTTCGGTGTACCACTGCGGAACGTCGTCCTCCAGCAGCACCCAGCCCTCGGTGTGGGGGATGAAGCGGAGCTCGCCCCACGCCTCGCCCATCGACAGCCGCCGCTCCCAGGAGGTGCGGGAGCCGACGCGACCGGTGATCAGGGCCTCTGCCGCGCTGTTCCCCGCGAAGGCGGCGACGACGAGGTCCCCGTCGGGGCGCACGAGATTGACGCATGCCAGCTCGTAGCCGAGCCCGGCGACGATGCCGTCGGCGACGGTCTGCAGCGTGTCCGCCAGGCTCCGGGCCGTGTTGAGGTTCGCCACGACCTGATGCAGCTGCCGCAGGGTCGCAAGACGGACGTACGGCTCCGACTCGGTCTCCATTGCTCGCTCTCCCCGAGACCTCGACAGCTAACGTGACTCCAGGGTTCTCATCGGTCCTCTTGTGCACTGTCCCCGCCACTGAATCACAGCGCGCTGCCCACCCGGTACACAGGGTCAACAAATACCGCCCTCTGTGACTCAAGTCACATCAGGTGATGAAGGGTCAGCTGTGAGGGCGGACGCGCCCTCGCCGCTTCTTGAACGCAAATTTCCGGCGCCTGAGCGGGTGTGGTCCGAGGCGGTCCAAAGAGGCCCGAGCAGGGTCCTAGGACCTGCGTGGTCCTCTGGTCCGATGTGGCACGGGCGCGGCCGGCGTTAGCGTTCCTGTCGTGCTCCCGACGACACCAGCCCCCCGTGCCGAGGCCATCCCCCATCCTGAGGGGGTGAGCAACGACGAGTTCCGTGCCGCCCTGTCCCGCTTGGCGGCGGGCGTGGTGCTGGTGACGGCGCATGAGCCCGCACTGAGCGAGGACGGTCCGCTCGGAGACGATGTGGGCATGACGGCGACGGCGTTCATGTCGGTCTCGCTGGACCCGCCGCTGGTGCTCGTGAGCCTGCGCAACGGCTCCCGGATGGACGACCTGCTGGCGGAGCAGCCGCTGTGGGGCGTGTCGGTGCTCGCCGAGAGCCAGCGGCACATCGCGGGCCGCTTCGCGATGAAGGGCCGTATCAGCGACCGCCTCCTGTTCGAGGACATCGCCTACACCCGCGGCGAGGTGTGCGGGGCGCCCCTGGTGGGCGGCGCCCTGGCGGTCATGGAGTGCCGCACGGAGCGCCGGGTGGAGGCGGGGGACCACACCCTGGTGATCGGCCGCGTCCTGGCGGTGGGCCTGCCGAGCGCCGACGGCGGTCCGCTGACGTACTTCCGCGGCCGCTACCGCCACTTGGGGTGACGGGGACGAGCCCCCACCGCGCGGGGGCCGGAGCTGGAGCCGTTGTCTGAAGCCGGGGCCGGAGGCGGGCCGGGCCGGGGCCGGAGGCGGGCCGGGCCGGGGCTGAAGCCGGGCCAGGGCTGGAGGCGGGTCGGGGCTGGAGGCGGGTCGGGGCTGGAGGCGGGTCGGGGCTGGAGGGGGAGGCGGAACGTCCGCGTCACCAATCCCGCGCGCTGCGGCCGCGCTTGGTCTCCGCGCGGTGCTTCTTCTCGCGGAGACGGCGCTCGTTGATACCCCGGGGGATCTTCGTGGGGCGCCGCGGGCGCGGCGGCGGCGCCGTCGCCTCGGCGAGCAGAGCCGCCAGGCGGACCGCCGCCGTTTCGCGGTTGCGCCACTGGGAGCGGTGGTCCGACGCCCGTACGGAGATCACACCACCGACGAGCCGGGACGCCAGCCGCTCCAGAGCGCGGGCCTTCCACACCGGGGGCAGCGACTCCGTCGCGGCGAGGTCGAAGCGGAGCTCCACCTGGGAGTCGCTCGTGTTGACGTGCTGGCCGCCCGGGCCCGACGAGCGCGAGAAACGCCAGATGAGCTCGGCCTCCGGCAGGGAGACGGAGCCGCGGATGGGATAGGGCCCGGACATGTGTCCTATCGTCCCGGCCCCGGCGGCCCGCGTCACCTTCTTTTCACGCCGTGCGGAACCCTTCTGCGCCCTGTCCGCGTTAGGGAGGGTGACAGCACTCGACCAGGAAAGGGACCTCCCCATGGCTGTAAGCCTGTCCAAGGGTGGCAACGTCTCGCTCACCAAGGAGGCACCGGGCCTGACCGCCGTCACGGTGGGCCTCGGCTGGGACGTCCGTACGACCACCGGCACCGACTTCGACCTCGACGCCTCGGCCATCGCGGTCAACCCCGGCGGGAAGGTCGTCTCGGACGGCCACTTCGTCTTCTTCAACAACAAGTCGACGCCCGACCAGACCATCGTCCACACCGGTGACAACCGCTCGGGTGAGGGCGCAGGCGACGACGAGCAGATCAACGTCAACCTGGCGGGCCTGCCGGCCGACGTCGAGAAGATCGTCTTCCCGGTCTCCATCTACGAGGCGGAGAGCCGCTCGCAGAACTTCGGCCAGGTGCGCAACGCGTACATCCGCATCGTCAACCAGGCCGGCGGTGCCGAGATCGCCCGCTACGACCTGAGCGAGGACGCCGCCACCGAGACCGCCATGGTCTTCGGCGAGCTGTACCGCAACGGCGCCGAGTGGAAGTTCCGCGCGGTCGGCCAGGGGTACGCCTCGGGCCTGGTCGGCATCGCCCAGGACTTCGGCGTCAACGTCTGACACGCTGTCTGACACTCGTCTGACACGCCGTCTGGCGCGTGCGCCGCGTCCGCCGACACGCCCTTCCGGCGTTTCCGGCGTTTCCGGGCGCAGGGGCCCCGGCCGCTTTCCGGCCGGGGCCCTCGGCATGCCCGCGGGACACGCCCCTACGGCTCGTCCGGCCTGTCCTCGCCGTACAGCCAGACGTCCCACAGCCCGGTGAGGTCCTTGCCGGACGCCTTCTCCACGTACGCGACGAAGTCGTCGGTGGAGGCGTTGCCATGACGGTGGGCCTGCGGCCAGCCCTTCAGGATGGCGAAGAACTTCTCGTCGCCGACGGCCTGACGCAGTTTGTGGAGGACCATCGCACCGCGGTAGTACACAGGCGGGTCCGACACCTGCTCCGCGTTCGGCGGCTCGGCGGGCGGGAACTCCCAGAACCAGTCGATGTCGAACGCCTCCTCGAAGCTCTCCTGGGCCGGGGTGTCCTCGAAGTCCTCGGCGTACAGCCACTCCGCGTAGGTCGCGAAGCCCTCGTTGAGCCACATGTCCTGCCATGTCTCGGGGGTGACCGAGTCGCCGTACCACTGGTGGGCGAGTTCGTGGACGAGGATCGGAGGGGTGAAGGAATCCTCCGTGAGGACCGGCCGGTTCTGGGTCTCCAGGGCGTAACCGGCGTCGCCGGTGCGCTCGACGATCGCGCCGGTGGAGGAGAAGGGGTACGGGCCGAATTTCTCCTCGGCCCACTCCATGAGCTCGGGGATACGGGCCAGCAGCGGGCCGCTGCGCTCGGCGACGGTCCGGTCGGCGGCGGAGTGGACGGGCACGCCCTCGGCGTCCGGGCGGGACCTCGTGATCTCGTACGCGCCGATGGCGACGGTCGTGACGTAACTGGCCATGGGCTGCGCGGTGTGCCAGGCGAAGGTCGTGCCACGCCCGTCGGGGGTGGGGCGCTGGGACCGCAGTTCCCCGTTGGAGAGGGCGGTCAGGCCCTTGGGAACAGTGACCGTGATGTCGTACGACGCCTTGTCGCTGGGGTGGTGGTTGCCCGGGAACCACGCCATGGAGCCCGTCGGCTGGCCGAGCGCGAGCGCACCGTCCGCGGTTTTCAGCCAGCCCTCCTCCGCGCCGCCCCGGTTGGTGATGGTGCGCGGGGAGCCGGAGTAGCGGACGACGGCGCGGAACGTGTCGCCCCTGTGCAGGTCGTCGTGCGGCCGGAGGGTCAGTTCCTCGCCGGCGCGGTTGACGGCGGCGGGGGCTCCGTCGACCGTCGCGCCGGCGACGGTCAGCCCGTGGAGGTCGAGGTTGAAGGCGCTGAGGCCCTGGGTGGCGCGGGCCGTGATCTCGGCGGTGCCGTGGAGCCTGCCCGTCCTCGGGTCGTAGTCGAGGGTGAGGGCATAGTGCTGGACGTCGTAGCCGCCGTTGCCGAGCTTGGGGAAGTACGGATCGCGCAGGCCGGCGGCTCCGGGGGTGCCGTGGACCCCGTGGGCGGTCCCGGCCGTGCACCCCGCGCCCGCCACGAGCGTCAGCAGGGCCGCGGCGGGCGCCAGGGTGCGCAGAAAGGATCGCTGGTCCACACAGGTGATCCTATGCACGGAATGTCCGCTCTTCATCCGGGGCGGACCGGGCCTCCGCCCGCCGGACCGGTGCCAGCGGCGAGGAGGCGCCAGCGGCCGGGCGCGGTGACGCCCGCCCGCGCGTACTTCCCGTCGAGCTCGCCGCTGGGAGCGCCCGAGGAGCAGCGGCCGCTGCCGTGAGTACGGCCCTGCCCGGCCCGGTCGACGACGGAGGCGTCGAGGCCGGTCACGATTCGTCCGTCCGCCGCTCGGCCTCCGCGCTGATCCGTTCGAACTGGGCCGCCATGGCCTGGGAGAGCGCCTGGGCTGCGGAGAGGGGGCGGACCATGACCATGAAGTCGTCGATGAGGCCGTTCTCGTCGGTGTGGAGGAAGTCGCAGCCGTTGATCTCGCGGTCGCCGACGCGGGCGGTGAAGACGAGCGCGTGGTCGCGGCCGTCGGCTCCGGTGATCTCGCGCACGTAGCGGAAGTCCTCGAAGACGCGGACGACGGCGTCCAGGATCGCGGTGGTGATCGCCCTGCCGTGGTACGGGCGGAAGACGACGGGGCTGGTGAAGACGACGTTCTCGGCGAGAAGCGCGGGGATGGCGTCGTGGTCGCCGGCCTCGACGGCTTTGCGGAACGGGTGCATGACCGGTGCCTCCTACGGAGTGCGGGACACGGATGGCCGACCGACCGGCCGGGCCCTGACCTGATAGTCACTTTGTTGAGTAGGTGCGATGGAGATTAATCACTGCGGTGCTAGCGTGTCCAGGTGTCCCTCAAGTACGCGATCCTGGCGGCCCTCCTGGAGGGCGAGGCGTCGGGCTACGACCTGGCCAAGGTCTTCGACGTGTCGGTGGCGAACTTCTGGTCCGCGACACCGCAGCAGCTGTACCGGGAGCTCGACCGGCTGGCCGGCGAAGGTCTGGTCGCCGCGCGCGTGGTCCAGCAGGAGCGCCGCCCCAACAAGCGGATCTTCCGGCTCACCGAGGCGGGCCGGAAGGAGCTGCGCACCTTCACCGAGACTCCGCCCCGGCCCACCACGATCCGCGACGAGCTGCTGGTCAAGGTCCAGGCCGTCGACCAGGCCGACCCGGACACCGCCCGCACGCTCGTCGCGGAGCGCCTGGAATGGGCCCGCGCCAAGCTCGCCGGCTACGAGCGGCTGCGCGACGTGCTGCTGGACGGCCGCTCCGAGGAGCAGCACCTGGCCGACGCCGACCGGATCGGTCCCTATCTGACGCTGATGCGCGGCCGCATGTTCGAGCAGGAGAACGTGCGCTGGTGCGAGCGCGTTCTGGAGATCATGGAGCGGCGCGGGGCCGCGCGGGACGGCACGGGCAGCGGGGCCACCCGGGACAGCGGGGCCGGGCAGCTGCCCTGAGCCCCGAGGGCGGGCGGCGCGCACCGTACGACGTGACACCATCGACCCGTGCTCGACATCGGCTACTCCCTCTCCCGCCGCTTCCCGGACCCCCCGCAGACCGACTACCGCCACGCGGACGTCCACGCCCTGCGGCACGACCTCTTCTGCGGCGACGTCTACCTCGCGGACACCAAGGCGGACCGCGAGGTGTCCACAGCCTGGGGATGGGTGCCGGTGCTCGACTTCGCCTGGGCGCTGTGCGACATCGTGGAGCGGCTCGACCGCGACCCGCTCGGCAGCCGGGCCGCGCAGCCGCAGTACGCCGAGCTCGACTTCACGGAGTCGACCGACCGCATGCTCTTCGAGCGACGCTTCGGCTGGGTCGAGGTCGAGGCCGACTGGATGCCGGGAGACGAGCCGCCGCTCACCTTCGGCCACACCGAACTACGCCGCGAGGCCCGCGACTTCCTGCACGACCTGGTCGCCGACCTCACCGACATGCACGAGGGCCTGGCCGACAACCCCGTCGTCTGGGACCTCCAGGCCCGCTTCCCCCGCGTCCCCTAGGCCCCCGGACCCCGGATCTCGGCCCCCGGACCTCGCGCAGACCATGCAGACAATGCAGACCATGCGCCGACCGTGAGCGGTCCTCGCGGTCAGTCCTCGACGCGGACGCCGATCTGCGCCGCGAACACCGGGGCCAGATCCATCAGTTGGGCCGTGCTGATCACCGCCCCCGCAAGCCGCTCCACCCCCCGGGCGATGTCCAGCTCGCCGCCCGCCCGCCGCAGGTCCACGTCCCGCATCCGGGCGCCGCTGAAGTCCACCCGCCGCAGCGCGCAGTCCCGGAACTCCACCCGCACCAGCTCCGCCCCGCCGAAGTCGGGCTCGGACAGGACGCACCCCTCGAAGACCACGTCCGTCAGCCGGGCGCTGCGCAGATTCAAGTAGTCGATCTTCCCTCCCCGCACCACGACCCTCTCCAGCACCGCTCCGTGCAGCTGCACTCCGCCCATCCGCGCGTCCACGACCTCCACATCCCGCAACGACGCCCCCGCGAGGTCCGTCCCCACACCTCGCACCCCCGCCAGCACCGAGTCGATGAAGCGCGCTCCTGTCAACGACGTCTCGTCCAGGCCGCACTCGCGCAGCGCGCAGTCCAGGAACCGCGCCCCCGCCCCCGCCTGGCCGGCCAGATCCAGCCCGGACAGCTCAAGTCCGTCGTAGTCCCCGTCCGGCTCCAGGGCGCCCTCGTACGGCCGCAGGGGCGGCAGCCGCACCTCCGCCCGCCGCGCGCTTCTCGTCTTTCCCGCCATGCACCCATCGTGGCGCACACCACTGACAACGCCCCGAACTCCCGACCTTGACCTCAACCTTGGTCGAGGTTGAAGAGTGGGCTCACCACGCCGCCCGGCCGTACACCACCCGGCACACCCGGCACGCAACGCACGCGCCACGCGACACACCGGCCACCCGGCCGTACGCCGCCCAGCACAAGGGAGCACCCGATGCACGCCATCCGCCTGCACGCCTTCGGCCCCGCCGAGAACCTCACGTACGAGACCGTCGCCGACCCCGAACCCGGCCCCGGCCAGGTCCGTATCGCCGTCGCCGCGGCCGGCGTGCACCTCCTCGACGCTGCCCTGCGCGAAGGGGGTGCCTTCCACGCCGTAGGCCGTGGGGGAGCCTCAGGCCCCAACGCCGCCGCCGTCGAACTGCCCACCATCCCCGGCCGCGAGGTCGCCGGCACCGTGGACCGCCTCGGCGAGGGCAGTGACCCGGCCTGGCTCGGCAGGCGCGTCGTCGCCCACATCGGCATGGTCCCGGGCGGTTACGCCGAACTCACCGTCACCGACGCCGACCGGCTCCACGAACTCCCCGACACCCTCGACGAGTCCACCGCCGTCGCCATGATCGGCACGGGCCGCACCGCCCTGGGCATCCTCCAGTTCACCGACCTCGGCCCCGGCTCCGTCGCCGTCGTCCCCGCCGCGGCCGGCGGCATCGGCACCCTCCTCGTCCAGTACGCCAAGAACGCGGGCGCCACCGTCATCGGCCTCGCCGGCGGCCCCGCGAAGACCGCCCACGCGACCGCGAACGGCGCCGACCTCGCCGTCGACTACACGCTCCCCGACTGGCCCGAGCACGTCCGCGCGTACCTCGGCGACCGCCACGCCACCGTCGTCTTCGACTCGGTCGGCGGAGCCGCCGCCCGTGCCGCCGTCGACCTCCTCGGCAAGGGCGGGCAGCACATCGTCTTCGGCTGGTCCAGCGAGGGCATCAACGGCGGCTCCCCGCTCAGCTTCACCGACGAGGAGCTGACGGCCCGCGGCATCACCTCCGAGAGCGTCCTCGGCCCCGCCATGCTCGACAGGGCCGGCGGCCTGCGCGCCCTGGAACTCCGCGCGCTCGCCGAAGCCGCCGCAGGCCGCCTCCGCCCGGCCGTCCAGCGCTTCCCCCTCGCCGAGGCGGCCGCGGCCCACCGCGCACTGGAGACCCGCGGCACGGTCGGCAAGGTGGTCCTGGAGCCGTAGGCCCCCGGCCCCGGGGGGAGAGCCGGGCCGTCACCCTCGCTCCGGTTCCCCCCGGTACGTCTCGTTCCGGTACACGTCCCCCAAGTCCCCCAGCGACTCGTCCGAGGCGTCCTCGTAGGCCTCGTCCCCCGCCGCCTCCCGCGAGTCCCCGCGCGAGTCCCCGCGCGGCTCGCCGTGCTCCCCGGCGGCTTCGCGCTTCTCCTCCTCGAGCCGCTTGCGGATCCTCTCCGGCCTGTCTCCGAGCTGGTCCATGACCGTTCTCCCTCGTGAGCGCGGCACCCCCCGCTCCCGCGGCCAGGGTCACACAGCCCCGCCCGCCCCGCACCCGGAAGCCGCCCCGCCCCGGACGCCCAGCGCTGTGAGCGCCCCGTCCGTCAGCCGGTACACCGTCCACTCGTCCTGCGGACGCGCTCCCAGCGCCTCGTAGAAGGCGATCGACGGGGCGTTCCAGTCCAGGACGGACCACTCCAGCCGCTCGTAGCCGCGTGCCACGCAGATCCGCGCCAGCTCCGCCAGCAGCGCCTTCCCGTGCCCGCCGCCCCGCAGCCGCGGCCGTACGTACAGATCCTCCAGGTAGATCCCGTGCACCCCGCGCCACGTCGAGAAGTTCAGGAACCACAGCGCGAAACCGGCGATCTCGCCGTCGTCCGTCTCCGCGATGTGCGCAAAGGCCGCCGGCCGCTCCCCGAACAGCGCCTCACGCAACTGCTCCTCGGTCGCCCGCGCCTCGTGCGGGGCCTTCTCGTACGCGGCGAGCTCACGGACCATCGCGTGGATCACGGGGACATCGTCAATTGCGGCATCACGAATCATGAACGCACCCTGCCCCCACCCACGCTCAGCGCGCCAGCAGATTCCGGGCGATGGACACCTGCTCCTCCCGCAGCCGCACCGCTCCGCCCCGTACGTCCCACAGGGCGTTCTGCAGCACCCGCCCCAGCGTCCAGGCCCGCGCCCGCTCACGATCGGTCGCCACCAGCGCATCGGCCAGCGCATCGAAGCGCCACCGCACCGCGTCCGGGTCGAAGCGGTTCCACAGCGCGGGATACAGCTCGAACCCCGGATCGCCGGCCAGCGGCTTCGGGTCGATCGCGAGCCACGGCTCACGCTCGGCGGCCAGAACGTTGCCGTAGTGCAGATCCCAGTGCAGCAGCCGGTCCCCCGGCTCCTCCGCCACCTCACGCACCGCCGCCGCGCAGTCCCTCAGCAGCGCCCGCTCGTCCCCGTCCGCCAGCCGCCCCACCAGGCCCGGCGACGCGTCGAGCATCGCCGCCGCCGTGTCCCCGAGCCTTCGCAGCCCGCCCGCCGGCGCGGGCACCGCCGACAGCCGGGCCAGCAGCTCCGCAAGGATCCCGACCGCCGCACGGTCGTCCGCCACGGCCGACAGATGCCGCCCCTCGTCCAGCCGTTCCAGCAGCAGCGTCCCGGTGTCCGCGTCATGGTCCAGCAGCCGTACGGCCCCGTCGCCGGCCCAGGTCCGCAGCGCCAGCCACTCGCCCTCGGTCTCCGCGTCCACGAGCTGCAACTTCAGCACCGCGCGCGTCCCGTCCGCCGCCCGCACCACCGGCAGCACCAGCGACGCCACGCCGTACATCGACGGCCCGGTCACCCGCAGCCCCCACCGCCCCAGGAACTCCGCGGCCCGCCCGGGAAGCGCCTCGACGAACGCCCGGCCCGCCTCGCCGTTGTGCCGGAGCTGCGACGCCACCAACCCGTCCGGAATCTCGATCACCGTCACAGCCACAGCGTACGAGCACGGGCGTCCGAGCACGGGGCGTACGAGCACAGGCGCAGCGGCACAGGAGTAGCGCACGGACGCAGCGTCACGGGCGCAGCGGCACGGGCCCGCCTGGACAGCCCAACCGCCACCGGTGTACGAACACCCCCATGACGAGCACGATCAACGGCGGCATCTCCTTCTGGTACGCGGACGCCGGCATCCCCGCCCCCAGAGAGCCCCTGCCGGGCGACGCGTCCGCCGACGTCTGCATCGTCGGCGGCGGATACACCGGACTGTGGACGGCGTACTACCTCAAGAAGGCCGTCCCCTTCCTCAACATCACCGTCCTGGAAGCCGCGTTCTGCGGATACGGCGCCTCCGGCCGCAACGGCGGCTGGCTCTACAACGGCATCGCCGGCCGCGACCGCTACGCCCGGCTGCACGGCCACGACGCCGCCGTACGCCTCCAGAAGGCCATGAACGACACGGTCACCGAAGTCATCCGCGCCGCCGACGACGAGCACATCGACGCCGACATCCACCAGGGCGGCGTCCTCGAAGTCGCCCACACCCCGGCCCAGCTCAGCCGGCTCAGGAACTTCCACGCCGTCGAGATCGCCTTCGGCGAGAAGGACCGCGAACTCTACGGCGCCCGCGAGACCGCCGACCGCATCCGCATCGCCGGAGCCGTCGGCTCCAGCTGGACCCCGCACGGCGCGCGCCTCCACCCGGTCAAGCTGGTCAAGGGCCTCGCGGCAGCCGTCGAAGCGCTCGGCGTGACGATCCACGAGTCCACGCCGGTGACCGAGATCAGGCCCAAACACGCGGTCACCCCCTACGGCACCGTCCGCGCCCCCTACGTCCTGCGCTGCACCGAGGGCTTCACCGCATCCCTCGCACACCACCGCCGCACCTGGCTCCCCATGAACTCGTCCATGATCGCCACCGAGCCGCTCCCCGCGGACGCCTGGGACAGGATCGGCTGGCAAGGCCGCGAAACCCTCGGCGACATGGCCCACGCCTACATGTACGCCCAGCGCACCGCCGACGACCGCATCGCGCTCGGCGGCCGGGGCGTCCCCTACCGCTACGGCTCACGTGCCGCCACCACCGAGAACGCGGGACGCACCCAGCCCGCCACCATCGACGCCCTGCGCGCCGTCCTCACCCGTTTCTTCCCCCAACTCGCCGGCGTCCGCATCGACCACGCCTGGTCCGGCGTCCTCGGCGTCCCCCGCGACTGGTGTGCCACCGTCACCCTCGACCGCTCCACCGGCCTCGGCTGGGCCGGCGGCTACGTCGGCTCCGGCGTCGCCACCGCCAACCTCGCCGCCCGCACCCTGCGCGACCTCGTCCAGCAGGACTCCGGCCAGTCGGGCCCCACCGACCTCACCGCCCTGCCCTGGGTCAACCACAAGGTCCGCAAATGGGAACCCGAACCCCTCCGCTGGCTCGGCGTCCACACCCTCTACGCGGCCTACCGCACCGCCGACCGCCGCGAACTCACCGCCCGCACCACCCACACCGACCGCCTGGCGACCCTCGCGGACAAGATCTCCGGCCGCCACTGACAGGGCCCCGGCAACGCGGCACTGCCCTGGGCGGTGGAGTGTCCCCTGTCCCCTGTCAGCTGTCTGGGGGTCGTGAAGTGGCCACGGAGCCGGGCTTTCGGGAGGTACGGCGACCCCCCTCGCTGGTCCGACGACTACCGCCTTCAGGCACGCGCATACGTCGGCGGACTCCAGCAGAACAGAGCTGGGAGCCACACGCGCAGGTGGTGGCTCGCTTCGACGCGGCCGTATCCCACCACGCGCGCATCGCCGCCGCGCGGTGCCAGACCCTCGTCGTCGGCACACACGGTCTGGCCCCGACCGTCTGGCTGGCCAGTCGCCTATGCCTCCACCCCACGCCGGAAGCTTTCTGGGCCGGCGTCGCGTTCCCCGACCTCATCGACGTCGATCTTGGCGCCGGCCTCGAAGCGGTCATGCCGGGTCAGCAGACCCACAGCGGTGCTGAACTGCCGTCGGGTGCTTGCGCCGCCTTCCCGCGCCCCGACTGACCGTGAATGACCGCACGATCTGGAGTGCACCTGGCACATGGCTACGGTCGGTCGGTCCCTGGATACCCAAGTGGTAGGGTCACGCTCTTCGCCAGGCTCCCCCTGTGCGGAGTCCCCGCGGCAGGTCGTACTATGTCCGATCCTCTTGACCTCGATCCGTACGCAATGTGGCTGCACGCCCTCGGCGAAGCTGACCGGGTCTTCGCATCACCTCCCGACCTCGACCGCCCGGTGGGGGGTTGCACCTACTGCACCCCGGAGTCGGAGCTGCACATTCTCGGTGGCGATCCTGCTGCCGTACCAGACGATCTCCTCGGGCATTTCATGCGCGAAGTCGTCAACCACTGGGACGCGGACCAGTATCCCGTCCTGTGGCGCCGCCTCATGCCCCGTGCGCTGCGCTATTGGGGGCCCGAGGGCAATGACACCGATCGATCCCTGGAACTCGGTCATCTCGGCCAGTTCGGCGCCAGGTTTGTCGACTGGCCCGCGCCCGAACGGGCCGTGGTGGAGCAGGCTTTCCGAGCGCTACTGGCCCTCGCCCTGGTTGATGGCCGACCTGCTGGGGATATCACCGACCTCCTGGAAGGAATCGCCCACGCAACGGGTGATCTGGAACCGTGGCTGGAGCACATCGCCGGGCTCTCCGGCCCCGCGGCGGACGCCGGCCTCGTTCGCATCGCCTTCGGCTGGGCGACCGACCTTCTCTGGGAGGACCTCCAGCTCTCTTGGTGGTACGACGGCGACCCTCAGGCGATCGCTGCCTGGCTGCCCACCCAGCGCGCCCGCATCACCACCTTCGCCACGCACCACCCGCGCTGTAAGACCGCGGCGGACGCGTTGATCGCGATCGACCGTATCCAAGCCGGGGACCACAGCCCATGGTCGTACCCGTACAGCGGGAAGTTCCTCAGGCTTGCCCCATGACCAGACCTGTCGATGTCTCGCAGCTCAGACGACATCGGCCTCGTGTACCCCCGCTTCAGGAGCCTGGTGGGGCGAGTTGGGGCCTGGCCTGCGGGATGCCGACTTCGGCTTCTGCCGGCTGCGCCCCCGGTGGCAACCGCAGTTCCCCGTGAGCCCTCGCCCTATCTGGCGCGGTTGTGGCACGGGGAACCTTCTGATCCGTGGCTCCAGCCGGATCGGTCAGCGACGTCCATACCGGTCGAGGGCCCACAGGGACGCTAACGGATGGTGCGGTTGCCGGGGTTGCGGCTGGCGCTGGAGCTGCCATGGGGCGAGAGATCATGGCCCCTTACGCTGAGTAGCGAATCGGGCCGATCGAGCCCTGCAACGTCCACCGCTCCCTCGTCCGTGTCAGCGAGACGGTCGGCGTCCGGCCGATCCGGCTCCGCGACGCTCCTCACCGCTGCCGGAGACGCACGCCACGTAGGACCGGCCGCTGAAACGGCGGCCTGACCGTGAATGACCACTGTCGTTGATGTCACCCATAGATGCCGAAGACCCCCAACCACGATCGGTTGGGGGTCTTCGCCCTGGAGCCCCCTGTCGGGTTCGAACCGACGACCCCCGCTTTACAAGATCCGGCCGCCGACTCTCGGGCTAGGGCGTTGCCCGCCCGCACTAGCTAGCACAGTGTCGGGCTGTCCCTCCGAGTACCGCTAAGTGCACCCACGTTGCCGTCAGACGTTGCCGTCAGGCCCGCGCATTACGAGTTGTCCGATCTTGGTCCGGGAGTGTCCACGGGTGTCCAGCGTGGTACTTACGCGCCTGGTCAGATGGGTTGCCAGACTTCCGTAAACATCAGCGGATCACCCTGGAACGGGCGGTCAATGAGACCACCGTTGAGACCACGACCTCTTCGTCCCGAACGCGATTGGCAGGGTGCCTGACCTCTCCAACTGCGTTGCCCGCCGTGGTGCCGCTGGTGGTTACCGTCCATGGACGTCCGCGAACGTCACTGGTCGTTCGTGCCGTTTGGCCCCCCGGGGTCGAAGCTGCGGCAACCCCACACCACTGGGGCGCCGGGCCCTGAACTGGCTGTTCAGGTCTGGCAGGGGCAGCGACATCGCCACGGACGGGCCCGCTCGACGACGGAGAGCAGCGGCGCCGCACCGGGCGACGTGGTCGACCAGACGTGGCGCCATCCGGTCGTACACGATTAGTGATCCTTGCCGAACGAGGAGTCATGAGGGGAGGTCGTTGCCCTACCGCTCGACCTGCCTCCGCCTTAGCATGTGATCTACGCGATAGGGCATTTGGGGGATGCATGATCGATGTTGGCGGGGCGCTGCCGGCCGCGCCTCTGAGGGGGGACCTGCCCAAGCAGCAGCGCATGGAGATGCTCCAGGACAGTTACCTGAGAGCGGTGGCTGCGGCAGCAGGTTGCACCATGGCGAAGCCTGACCCTGATGACGGGATTGACTGGGTAATAACCCATGCGTCTGACCTGCATGAGGCGGACTGTCAGATTGATCTGAAGATACAGCTCAAGAGCACTTGGACCTCTGGGCCTAACCCGGCTAACGGATTTGTATCCGTCAACTTATCGAATGATCGGCTCAAGCTTCTCGCGCGTCAGAAGGTGATTGTCCATCGCATTTTGGTGGCGATGATCATACCCGAAGATATCGCGGCCTGGGTCGAGGCCACTCACGATATATTTAAGCTTCGTCACTGTGCTTACTGGCGCAGCGTTACTGGCGAGGAACCGTCAGGAGAAAAGTACACATCCGTCAGGGTGCCGACCGCTCGAATATTTGACGATAAGGCGCTTTGTGAGATTATGGAGCGCATAGGGAAGGGAGGTAGGCCGTGAACACTCCAGACTTTAAGGAAATCGCACGCCACCTCACTGACCAGCAATTAGCTCTCGCGCTCCAGAACAACGGGTGGCAGAAATACGGGGGGCAGGCGAATCTGTATAGCCGTTGGCGTCCCATCTCGGAAAGTGGCGAGCGGGTAAGAGGTGTTCTCCTTCCTCAAGATGCGGAGACAGATGACTATTTTGAGCTACTGAGTCAAGCAGTTGCACAAGCCTGGAAGATGGGTGGCGGAAGCATTCGTTCTCTTTTGGAACGTGCTGCCACGCTGCATTCTCTTGGCGACGAAGTGAAGTTCCACAAGGAGACGCAAAGTCGAAGGGGGACCATCCCTTGGACTGCTGGCGAAGACCTGCATGCTGGCGCGCAGAAGTCCATGGTGGTAGGAGCTAAGACGCGGAAGTCGAAGGTTGCCTATTTCGGTAACGCGAACTATTTTCTTGCTAAATCCTTCCTTGACTCCGTTCTCATGGGGCAGACTGAGGTGGGCAGCTACGTAATCACCGCCTATGTGCCCCCAGAAGAGGTGTATACGGAGCGGAAGGTGAATCCCGGAGAAACGATGCCTTTGATGGGGCGTCATACGGGTCGGGAAATCACGCTGGGCATGGTGGATGCCCTCTCGGCTGCCCGAGAATCTGTAGATCACTTCAACGCATCTGGGTCCACGCACGGTTTCGTTGAAAACGTCAGGCGCGGTTTCTGTTACGAACTAACGCAGGCGGTGCGTGCTCTCATTAGGGACTCTGAGGGGGCGGAGATCGAGGTAGAGCTTAACTCGGCCGAAGACCTACTCCGCGGAGAACCAGCACAACGGCACAGGTTGGAATTCTTCCCCTCCGACTACTCAGCCCTAGAGACCGCCGGTAACATTTTTGCGGCCACTGCGGCTGCCGAGTATGTCACAGTGCTCGGGGCAGTCACGCAACTGGAGCGTCCAAAGCCGGGGGAGCCTGGAGTGGTACGCCTTGATGTTTTCGGCGGGTCTAGAGCCAAGAAGATGCGCGTGCGACTCAAGGTTGAGGACTATGACCTGGCGGTTGATGCACACAGGAACAATCTGGCTCTCAGAATCCGCGGGCGCCAAGAAGTAGAGGGCCACTTTTTCTGGCTATATGACCCGGAGATTTTGGAGCTTGTGCAAATTAGGCCGGAAGGTCCCGGTGAAACGGTTGAGTCTGGGGAGCAAGAGGGCCTATTCTGAGAGGTTTTCGCTTATCGGGGAAGGAATCCAGGTTTCTGTTCCGCGAGCGCGTGAAGTCGCGCAAGGTAGTCCTGCGCCGCTGGCTCGGAGCTGTACCGGCGCCGCATCTCGGCAGCTAGTTCCCGGCTGGTCATGATCAGTGAGGGCACCGACTGCCGGTCCCCTTCGAGAGCGCGATCCCCCATGGTGAGTGCCTGCTCCAAGTCGCCCTCACGCGCCGCCGTGACTCCCAGCGTGACCCGCGCTTCCGCGTTGCGCATCGGCGAGCGCTCGGTGCCGTCGAAGTCTGTTCCCGCCCTCAGCACCTCTTCGGCGAGCGTGCGCGCAAGTTTGTCTTCGCCGACCAGGCGGTAGCAGTCCATCGCGTAGAAGTCGAACTTGGCAGGGTCCACCACGAAGTGGTTGTCCAGGTTCTCGGGGTACGGCATCCCTTCGAGCATTCGCCGCCCCTTGTCCAAGGCAACTTCGACTTGCCGGCGGTCCCCGAGCCGCGCCCATGCCTTGGCTTCCTGGGCAGCGAGCTGCACAGCCACGCCATGATGCGAAGCCCTATCAGCTCCGGCCTGCGCCGCTGCGATGACGCCGCGGTAGTCGCCGGTCGTGAGGGCGAACCATGCCCGCATCTCGTGCGCCCACCCCGCGACCTCTGCATGGTCAGCCTCGGTCGCGAGCGAGAGCGCCGCCTGGCGCGTCGACTCAGCCGCGTGACGGGCGCCCGTGTCGTACTCGACACAGCCGACCAGTAGCGCGAGCCAACCGGACAGCGCGAGAACCTCGCGATGCTGCGCGAGCGTGAGGCTCTTCTTGTGGAGGTCGACGACGCGGCGGAGCCACTGCCGCCCCTCGATGAGGAGCTGTTCGCTCGGCATGAACGGGTACTCCGAGGAGAGCCGGTCTGCTGTGATCCGCAGAGCATCGAGGGTGGAGTTGTCGACGTCGGACCGGTTGAGGCGGCTCACGATCTCCAGCGTCTCCATGCCGGACGCCGCGAGGATCTCCCTGTCTCCGTCCCGCCGTGAGGGCGCCGGGAAGAGCGCGTGCGTCACGGTGCCGAAGAGGGCCGCGATGATCGGTTGGTAGAAGTCGTTCGGCATTTGGCCTGACTCCCAGCGCTTCCACTGGCGAATCATGCTGTCTTCCGCGGGCAGCTCAGTGGGAGCGTGCGCCCGCAGTGCTCGGACCGCCTCCCGCTGGGACCAGTCGCGCGCCATCCGTTCGGCAGCGATGCGCCGCGCCCATGCGGGCCTGTCGTCGGTCATGCGCCCTCCTCCGAGTGCCTACTCCGAGTCTCCCTCGCGACCCGGGGGGACAGGGAAGGGGACAGCGGGGTGTCACCGGACATGTCCCTACCTCCGCTTCGCCGTCCCCTTGCTGTCACTTACGCATCAACTCCCGTTCCCCGCATGCTGGTTGCAGATCACGCACCACCTGGGGCGGAGCGCTCTTCGAGCACTGTGACCCGTTCAGCCAACGCCTGAATCTGGGAGCGGATTTCCTTGATGTCGTCACGCACGTCGCTGGTGGGGGTCGACCCGTCGCTGACGAAGTTGCCGAGGTTCCCGGCCGAGACGATCAATCCCTCGGCGCGGAGTGCTGCCAAGCCGTTTTGGATGGTCTGGCTCGCAAACCCGAACCGGTCCATCAACTCTCGCTGCGAGGGGAGTTTGTCCCCCGGCTTCATCTTCTTGATGTCGTCGCGGAGCGCGTCCGAGACCTGCGCCGCTTTCGGCTTGGGTCCACCTGTGACAGTCATGCTCTGAGCGTACCCACCACAGCGAACTAGAGCGCATCACCGCACAAGACTTGTGCACCACAGCAAACTAGTGCACGCTAGTCAATGAGCGGCCCGCCCGATTCCCGGGTTGGCAAGCGCTTGACCTGCACGAATGGCTTGGGATTGTCCGTATGACCGCCCTTTGCGGCGGTCGGAAGGCGGCTTCGGTCGCGCGCCGCGGGCCCCACGCCGATTGCTCCTTGAGAACTCAACAGCGTGACGAGGTGGCCGCCTCCTCCGAAAAGGCGGCCGGCGCGGGGAGAGCTCGCGCGCTTCCGACCACTTCGCGGCAGTCTGCCGCGGCCGGTTGCCTCCGCTGCTCGTCTCGTACGAGCAGCGCTGAGGGGAGCCGGATCCCGTCTCCAACGGCGCGCGGCCCCGGTGGGCAAACACCGGGGCCGCTGTTCGGGCCGTTCCTGTCTGAGAGGAGCACGACCCATGAAGGCCATCGTTGCTGGTCATGTGGCTGTTACGGCCACAGAGTTTGTTGAGCTCGCCCTGGGCACCCCGGTTGAGTTGTGGCTGGGTGTGGAGGGGGAGAGCGAGGAGGAGCGGGCCGCTCGTCTGGACGCGGCGCGGGACATCCTCGCCGACAACCCGAGCCTTCCGGACGACGTGTCCCGCGTCGCCGCGGAGGCGATCGAGGCGTTCGCGCCGGAGCTGTTCAACGTCACCCCGCTGGTCCGCCGCCCGGTGGTCCGGCGTCGTCCGCGCCGCGGCAAGGCGGTGGCGGCATGAGCGGGCGGGTACTGCGGGCACAGATGAGCTTGCGCTGCTGCGGGACGACAGCTCCGGCCCGGACGGCTGGCCCGTGCTGGCAGTTGTTCGTGGTCGTGCCCGGGTTGGTGAGTAAGTGGCCCGTATTCACCTGGTCCACGTCGGTTGAGATCCCGAGTATCGAGCAGCGGGCGGAAGCCCTGGCCTCGCTCGGCTACGTCGTCGCGGATGGTGCGGAGTGGGAGTGGACCGAGGACACCGGGCCGGAGTACCACCCGCACCCGGTCCGCGTGGCTGTGACCGCCGCCGCGCAGATTCGCCCCCTGGGCGGGGGTGCGTCATGACGACCGTGACGAGCACGGAGCGGCCGACGGTGCCGCCGCTCACGAATCCCGAGATGGGCCTTGCCGGTGTCGGCGCGCTCGCCGCGGCCGGTGTCGGCGCGCTCGGTCTGATCTCCTCCTTCGACGCTGTGTCGGAGGCTGCGGCACGGTGGGGGTTCAGCTCGCCGTGGATGCTGCCGGTCGGTATCGATGTAGCGATTCCGGTGTTCACGGTGGCCAATCTGCTGCTGATCCGGATGGACATGGCCCTTGCCTGGGTGCGGTTCGTGCCCTGGGCGCTGACGCTGGTGACCTGCGGGCTGAACGTCGCGGCCGGGCATGGTGTGTGGGCGAAGGTGGCTCACGGGACGATGCCGCTGCTGTGGGTGGTGTTCTCCGAGATCGGCGCCCACATCTACGCCGTCCGTATCGGCGCCGCGACCGGCCGACGCATGGACAAGATCCGTTTCACCCGGTGGCTGCTCGCCTTCCCCTCCACCTTCGCCCTCTGGCGGCGCATGACGCTGTGGGAGCTCACCTCCTACACCGAAGCCCTCGCCCGGGAGAAGGAACGGCAGCTTGCCCGCGCTGAGTTGCGCGAGGTGTACGGGCGCCGGTGGCGCAAGCACACGCCGCACCGCACCCGGGTACTGCTCAAGCTGGGGGACTTCGCACCTGCCGCGATCGAGGCTGACCCGGCCCCGGAACCCCAGCCCGAGCCCGAGGCACCGAAGGATGAGGCGCCCAAGCCGCGCCGCAACCGGAAGACAAGCCCGAAGGCGAAGGCCACACGGTCGGCGGCGGAGCTGCTGGCGGCGGCGCGGGAGGCCGCAACGGACTGGTCCGATGCCGAAATCAACGCGGAGAAGATCCGGACCACGCTGCGCTGCTCGGCAGCCAACTCCCGCACCGTGCGGGACACGCTGCTGGCGGAGCGGGCTCAGGCCGCGCGTCCTGTCGAGTTCGAGGGGGCGGCGGCATGAGCAGCACTCTCTTAACCGCTCTCGCTGTGGCCGGTCCGCTCGTGGCCGGATGGGCCACGCATGCCCGGTGGATGCGGCGGAATCTGCACACCGCCCGCCGTGACCCGCTCACCGGGCTGCGAACGCGCGAGGGCTTCACCCGCCGCGCCACAGTCCTGTTGAAGGATCCGCGGGCGGTGGTGGTCCTCGCGGACGTCGACAAGTTCAAGCACATCAACGACACTCACGGCCACGCAGCAGGGGACGCGCTCCTTCAGGCGACCGCGGCGCGCCTGGCTCACTACGTCGGCACCGATGGTGTGGTGGGGCGGCTCGGTGGTGATGAGTTCGCTGCCGTCGTCATCGACACCCAGGGCACTGTGGGCGATCTGCTCGCCGTACTCCATGGCGTCCTTGCCCGGCCCGTCGACGGACAGCCCCCGGCCGTGCGCACCACGGTCTCTTTGGGCTGGGTGCGGGCCGGGGACTTCCCCGGCGAGGATCTGTCCTCGCTGCTGGGTCGGGCAGATGAGGCCATGTACGCGGCCAAGCAGGGCCGTGCCGGCATCCGCCGGGCTGGGCTCGGCCGCCTGTTTGCCACCGTTGCCGGGCGACGCTCCGGACGACGGGGCGCCCGCACCGCCCCGCCGGACGTGGGGATGGTCGCCTGATGTCTCCTGTGTTCGGCAAGTGCTACGACCCGACCGGCGCGATGTATGGGATCCCCACCTACCCCTGGCGGCTCGCCCCCGACGGCTACGCCACCCGCCGCCAGCTCCGCGCCCGCGGCTTACGCCCTGGCGGTCAGCCGGTCGCCGCGCAGTTGATGCGCCGTTCATCCCGCCGCAAGGGCGGGGTCATGGTCGCCCACCTCTACTGCATCGATCGGGCCAAACCGGTCCGGCCGATGACCTCGCGCAAGTGGGGCGCACTCGCCCTTGCGATGCTCGCCCGCCGCACCTGCCCGGCCTGCCGGATGGATGCCGGATACGTCATCCCGCCCACGCTCGGCACCTGCGTCACCTGCGCCTACCCCGACGAACAGCGCGCTGCCTGACCAAGCGGGCCCGGACGCCCACCTTCCACAGCACACGGCCGGGCCCGTTCTCTCCCTCCCGTTCGAAAGGAGGCCCGTGATGGGCCTGTTCAGCCGGAAGTTCGACCGCATGCAGACCGAAGAGCAGAAGTACGCCGCCCGTCAGGCGCGCCCGCTCCCGCAGCACAACACTCCCGCTGCCTCAACGCGCGACAGCAGGGCTGAGCGGTGGGAGGCGAACCACCCCATCGCTGGCTCCGCACGGGTACAGCGACTCCGCTCGAAGGTCGAGAAGGTCGGCAAGATCGAGAAGCGCGGCGGCAAGTTCGTCGTTGACGGCTGGACCTTCAAAGAGGGAACCCCGGAGCAGGTCAGGCCCGGCTCCGCTCAGAGCCGTATCGGGTCCCTCACGTTCGCCGATCTCTGCGACATCTACGAGTACGAGACCGGCCGCAAGGTCCGCCGCAGGTGACTTCCACACACCGCAGGGCCCGACCGCCCACCTTCCACAGCACACGGTCGAGCCCCTCTCCAACCCGTTCCCAGGGAGGAACACTCAGTGAATCACGACGATGAACACGACTTCTTCAACCGACTCGAAGCCGACATGGCCGCCGACCCGTCGCCCGACTCGGGCGCCGACGTGGTCGACCTCGACAAGGCACGGTCGGCCCGTACCGGGTCGGCCGACCTCGCACCCGACCCAACCCCCGACGCGTCGGCCGACTCGATCCCGGAGCCGTCGGGCGATCCGTCGGTGACGGTGATGGTCGACCAGCCGACCCCGGCGGCTGCTGGTCCGGGGTACCTGGGTCGGCTGATGGGCGCCCGCCGCAGGGATGTGGTCCCGGTGTGGCTGCTGTCGACGGCAGAGCTGAAGACTGCCGCGTCCTGGGTGGCGCGGCACTACGCGCATGCGGTCGGGTATCACGTGCTGCGCTCCCCGGTGTATGCGGTGCGGCTCACGTTTCAGGCCCCGGCGGGGGCGGCGCGGTTCATCGGCGGGGCGATGCGGTGGGTCGCCGACCGCGAAGGCGAGCCCGTCCGGCTCGCCGCGGTGCGGCGCGAGGATGCTGCCGACTACCTGAAGCTGTCCCGGCAGCGCGATGGACGGGTCCGGCTGCGCACTCTGGTGACGGTGTTGTCCATGTTCGTCGGGCTGGGAGCGGCGCTCGCCATCTACGTGCTCGCCCCGGGCTGGCTTCAGGCTCTCTCCGTCGGGGCCGTGTTGATGGCGCTCGGGTTCAACGGCCGGCAGGCCGATGCTCCGGTGATTCACCGGGCGGTGGAGCTGCCGAAGGCGATGAAGCTGACCAGTGACATCGTGCTGCGGGCCCTCGGAGCGCTCGGCATTCCGGCGATCAATCAGGCGCAGTCCAAGGGGAAGGAGGGGTTCGAGTTCACGGCCCCGATCACCCGGGACGGGCCCGGCTGGCGGGCCGAGGGCAACCTCCCCTACGGCGTGACGGTGACCGACATCATCGAGCGCCGTGACCGCCTCGCCTCTGGATTGCGCCGCCCGCTGGGCTGTGTGTGGCCGGAGGCGGTGCCGGATGAGCACACCGGCCATCTGGTGCTGTGGGTCGGCGATCAGGACATGAACAAGGCCAAGCAGCCCGCATGGCCGCTGCTCAAGGCAGGCAGCGTGGACTTGTTCAAGCCGGTCGACTTCTCCACCGACCAGCGCGGACGGTGGGTGGGCCTGACGTTCATGTACATCGCGGGGATCATCGGCGCGATCCCGCGCATGGGCAAGACGTTCCTGCTGCGCCTGTTCGCCCTGATCGCCGCGCTCGACCCGCGAGCGGAGCTGCACACCTACGACCTCAAGGGCACCGGCGACCTCGACCCCGTCGGTGAAGCGGTCGCCCACCGCCACCGGGCCGGTGAGGAGGACGAGGACATCGAGTACGCCATCGCCGACATGCGGGAGATCCGCGAGGAACTCCGCCGCCGCGCAAAGGTGATCCGCTCCCTGCCCCGGGACATCTGCCCGGAGTCCAAGGTGACCAGCGAACTCGCCTCCAAGCCGAGCCTTGGCCTGCACCCCATCATCATCTGCGTGGACGAATGCCAGGTGTGGTTCGAGCACCCCGAGTACGGCAAGGAGTTCGAGGCGATCTGCACCGACCTGGTCAAGCGCGGACCGGCCACCGGCATCGTGCTCCTGCTCGCCACCCAGCGACCGGACGCGAAGTCGCTGCCCACCGGCATCAGCGCCAACGCCGGCGTGCGGCTGTGCATGAAGGTCATGGACCACACCGCCAACGACATGGTGCTGGGCACCGGCGCCCACAAGCGCGGCGTTCGCGCGACCATGTTCGCCTGGGCCGACAAGGGCATCGCCTACTTCGTCGGCGACGGCTCCGACGCCCGGATCATCCGCAGCGTCTACGTCGACGCCCCGACCGCCGAACGCATCGCCCTGCGCGCCCGTAGGACACGTGAAGCGGCCGGCACCCTCTCCGGCCACGCCCTGGGCGAGGTCTTCGAACCGGACACCACGGCGTCGTCCACGCTGCTGGCGGACGTTCTCGCGGTCATCCCCGAGAAGGAAGCCAAGGTGTGGAACGAGACCGTCGTCGAACGCCTCGCGGAGCTGCGGCCCGAGGTGTACGGGGAGTGGGCGCAGATGTCGGGTGAGGAGCAGACCGCGCACCTGACCGCCGTACTCAAGCCCTACGGCATCAGCGTCGGGCAGGTCGGGCGCCGCATCGACAGCAAGTTCACCAACAAGCGCGGAATCAAGCGCGCCGACATCGCCAACGCGGTAGCGGAGCGTAACCGCGATCGGGACGCGGGCTGAGCTAGATCGGCTGCTATCGATAGCGGGATGCCCTGCTATCGATAGCAGCCCCGATAGCGGCCCACACCCCATCTGATCAGGCCGCTAGCGCATAGCGGCCCACCTGCGAAAACCCCGGAAACCCGCCTGGGAGGGCCTCACGTGACCCCTGCCCTGTTCGCTATCGCCTGCCTGCTCGCCATCACGTTCTGTTACGGCGGGCTGTGTGTGGCCGTGCCGTTCGGCCCCTGCCGCAAGTGCCGCGGCTGGGGCTTCGCCATGAAGACCGACCGCAAGGGCCGCATGAAGCGCGGCAAGGACTGCCGCCGCTGCCGCGCGACCGGCAAGCGCATACGCGTCGGCCGCCACCTCTTCAACGTCGCCGCGCGCATCCACCGCGACGGCACTCGCTGAGCAATGTCGTGGGACCGGTGATCACCCGTCTCGTGACGGACTCACCTAGGGCAAGGGCTCGCCAGCGCAATCACCGGTCCATGTCCCCAAGCTTGCGAGCACCTGAGGCCCGAGCAGCATCCAGCCATCTCAACCTGCCGTCAAAGGAGTTTCCCGTCGTGGTCGTCACCGTCTCGCTCGTCGCCCTGTTCGGGCTCGTCCTGTTCTTCCTCCTGCGCTCCAACTCCCTCGGCTACGGCTCCGCGTTCACCGCCGCCGGGTTCGGGTTCTTCCTCGCCTCCACCGGCGCCTCCGGGCCCATCAACGAACTCGCCACCGCCGTCATCAACGCCATCGGCCAACTCTGACAAGGGAGGTTCCGACCATGGCCGAACACATCACGCTCATGGCCGCGGGCGAACTCCGCACCGCACTCGAAGCCACCGCCCAAGGTGACCTCCCCGCGGCCGCCGCCGCGCTCATGAGCATTGACCCCAGCTCGTGGCAGGCCATCGAACACCGCCTCACCGTGCTCGGTGGCTCGCTTCCGGAGCTGCTCGCCACCGTCCGGGACGGTGCCGCGTGAACGCCGAAATCATCACCGCCGCTGTCCTGTTCACCCCGGCCGCGGTCGTCGGCACGGTCTTCCTGGCCGGACACCGGCTCTCTCGCAGGGCCGATGACGCCCTGGCCGCCGCACTCGCCGACCACCGTGCCACCGAGCCCACTGGTACCCAGCCCCCGGACGGACGGGAGGCGGCACCGCAGCCCACGGCCGAACCCGTGCCGCGGCTGGCCACTGTCATCGACTTCCCCACCCGCCGCCGCGACGCGGCCTAGATACGCCCGGGGCGACCGCCTCTCTCGCCAAAGACACGCGGTCGCCCCGGCCAACCAGTCCGCAACAGACCTGTTGGAGGTCACCCAGCATGACCCACCCGACCGACATTCGGGGAGAGCACCTGCATACCGCTCTCTCCCTGGCCGCCTCCGGCGTGCCCGTGCTGCCGTTACGAGCCGGGAAGGTGCCGTTCGGCAACTGCCGTCGCTGCGCCGACAACGCGTGCGGCGGCCGCCCGAACATGAAGACCCCCGGGCCGTGCGCCTGCCCCGGGCCCTGCCACGCATGGGCCGCCGCCACCACCGACCCTCACGTCATCACCTCCGGCCCCTGGCGCCGCGCGTGGTTGCGCGCGGGCGCGGTCGCTTACCACCCGGGCGGGGCGGGGCTGACGGTCGTGGATCTCGACAACGTCGACGCGATCGCGTGGGCCCGCGAGAATCTGCCTGCCACGCAGACCGTGCCCACCACACGCGGCGAGCACTGGCTCTACCTCGGTCCCATGCAGTCCGCGAACAGGGTCCGGCCCGGCGTGGACATCAAGTCCACCATGGCTTACACCCGCTGGCTCGGATTCGGCTCCGGCACCATGGCCCACCTGCCGGACGCCGTACGCGCCCTCCTTGTCCAGAAGCCCACAGCACCTCGGTCCGCGCCGCAGCCCCTCACCGTGCCCACACTGTCCGGGGGCGGGGAGTGCCGCCACCGCGCACCCGCCTACCTGGAACGCGGCATCGCCATGGCCGAGCAGCGCATCACCGAGGCCACCAGCGGCGTGCACAACGCGGTCTACGGCACGTTCCTGGCCGTGCTCTCCACGCACGGCCGGTGCGGCTGCCTCACCGACGCCCACATCGCGCGCCTGTTCACCGCCGCTCAGGCGAAGGGCGAGAGCGCCCGGCACTGCACCGACGCCTGGAACAACGCCCGCACCAAGTTGGGACTCTGACCATGGAAGACGACGAGAAGAACCCTGCCCGGAAGGTCATCGCCGACTACGCGCAAGAGCGCTTCCGCTACTTCCGCACCGCGGACGGAACCGTCTACGCCCAGCGCAAAGGCCACCCCGTAGCCCGCCCCATCCGCTCCCAGGGCACCACCGGAAGCCACCGCCAGGAACTCATGGTCGGCCTGTTCCGCGACGGACTCGGCGTGTTCAACGGCACCGCGATGAAGGAGGCACTCGACTTGATCGAAGCACTCGCACTCACCGAGCAGGTCCAACCCATCCACATCCGCGTCGCCCCCGGCTTCGACGGAGCGACCTGGCTCGACCTGGGCCGCACCGACGGACAGTCCATCCGCATCCACCCCACCGGCTGGGACATCACCATCCCCGACCCGCAAGAAGTGTGCTGGCGACGCACCCAGCTCACCGGGGAACTCCCCCTGCCCGCCAAAGACACCAACGGCAAAGGCATCGACCTGCTGTTCAGGCTCTGCAACTTCGCCACCGCCGAGACCGAATGCCTGGCCATGGCCTGGCTCATCGGCTGCCTGGAACCCTCCGTGCCCGTCCCCGCCCCCTTCCTCACCGGCCCGCAAGGGGCCGGAAAGTCCACCGGCGGGCGGATGCTCATCCGGATCATCGAAGGCATGAGCAGCGACCTGCGCCGCGCCCCGAAAGACGAGGACAACCTGATCGCCGCGGTCGCCGCCGGGTGGGTCACCGCCCTGGACAACCTCTCCCACATGACCCCGGACCTGTCCGACGCCATGTGCTGCATCGTCACTGGCGCCGAAAGCGTCAAACGCGCCCTGTTCACCGACGGAGACGTCTTCCGCGCCCGCTACCGCCGCCCCCTGCTCCTCACAGGAATCGACGTCGGCGTCATCCGCCCCGACCTCGCCGAACGACTCCTACCCCTCCGCCTGGAACGGCCGAAGGTGCGCCGCACCGAAGCCGAGCTGTGGGCCGAGTACGCCGAAGTCCTGCCCGTCGTCCTCGGCTCCCTGCTGGACCTGACCGTCAAAGTCCGTGCCGCCACCGCCGAGACGCCCACAGACCTGCGCATGGCGGACTTCGCCCACCTGTGCGCGCAACTCGACGCAGCAACCGGTCTCGGCGCGCTGGCCGCCTACCGGGCCGGGCTCGACGACCTCAACGACGACGTGATCGAGGGCGACCTGCTCGCGCAGACCGTGCTGCAGTACGCGGCCGGCATGCAGGCCGGGGCACAGGAGCGGATGACGTCCGCGGAATGGCTGCACCGACTCACTGTCCTCTACAGCGGCGAGGACTGCCGTCCCCTGCCCAAGGGGTGGCCGACCACCGGCAAAGTGCTCTCCGACCGGCTCAAGCGCCTCCAACCCACCCTCGCCGCCCGCGGCCTGAACGTCGACTGGGGACGCACCAGCGAAGCCCGCTACATCGAACTGACCGACCCCGCCCCGGCATCGGCGCCCAAGCCGCAGCAGGAAGCCGCGTTCTGACCACGAAGGTCACCGCACAACAGCAAGAAGAGCACCCGTCCCAACGCGGTGAGCGTGCTCCTCTTGCTGTTCGGCGCAACGCGCCGCCCCAAGGACGTGCCGCGCAGCGGCTCCTTCTTCACGTCCTGAGCCACGCACGACAACAGACACCACCCCCTCTTTTTTCCTAAGTAGGGGAACGCTGCGTCACCTGCGTCACACGCGACGGAAACCGGCCTCTGACCTGCCGGAACAGGTGTGACGCAGAACCGGTCCGTCTGCGTCATCCTGCGTCACCTGCGTCACGCCGTGACACAGACCGCCACGCCGGTGACGCACACCCATCCCCTCTCCGTCACCGATAACCGCAGGTCAGAAGCGCGAATGACGCTGGTGACGCGGTGACGCAGAAATCCGAACCTCGGACAGATGCGGGCTCCTGAGAAGCCCCCGAATCCGAGTTCATTCGCAGGCCCCGCCCTCTCCCGGAGGTCTCAACGTGCTGACCGTCGTCGCGAACGACCCCCAAGCCTTCACCGTCCCGGAGGTCATGACCGCTCTGAGGCTCAGCCGCAGCAAGGTCTACGACCTGATCCGCTCCAAGCAGCTCCCGAGCTACACGTCCGGCCGCGCCCGCCGCATCCCGGTCGACGCCGTACGCCACTACATGCAAGACCGACTTGAGGAGAACGCAGCCTGATGGCCTCCCGCAAGAGAAACCCCAACGGCGCTGGCAGCATCTGGCAGCGCAAGGACGGGCGCTTCGAGGCACGCGTCTACGTCCCGCAGCCCGACGGCACCCGCAAGCGCAAGACCGTGTACGGGAGCACGTGGGAAGAGTGCGATGAGAAGCGGCAAGAGCTGGTACGCCGCGACCGCCAGGGCATCCCGACTCCGTCCCGGTCCGCAAAGCTCTCCGAGTGGCTGCCGTACTGGCTGGAGCAGTACGTCCGGCCGAACCGAAAGCGCACCACGTACGCGAAGTACGAGATGCATGTGCGGCTCTACCTCGTGCCCCTGCTTGGCAGTCGACGGTTGGAGTCGCTCACCACGGCGAACGTCCGGCAGATGCTTTCGAAGGTCACCTCACAGGCGTCGGCCGCGACTGCGAAAGAGGCACACCGAGTGCTGCGCACGGCGGTCACGGCTGCCTGCCGCGACGAGCTGATCAGTCGCAACGTCGTCCAGTTGGTCCCAGCACCCCGAGTCGAGCCGCGTGAACTGCGCCCCTGGTCACTGGACGAAACTCTGACGTTCCTGGAAGCCGCACGGACTGACCCCCTCTACACCGCGTTCGTTCTGGCGGTCGTCCTCGGGCTGCGGCGGGGCGAAGTCCTCGGGGTGCAGTGGAAGGACGTCGATCTTGACCGGCGCACCCTCACCGTCCGGACCACGCTGAACCGTGGCGGCAAGGAGTTGTACCTCGACACGACGAAGAACCGGCGCGCGCGGGTGATCCCGATTCCGCTGATGTGTGTGGCGCCGCTCCGGTGGCAGCGTTTACGGCAGGCCGGCGGCCGCGCGGCGGCCGGAGCGGAGTGGCAGGAGAGTGACCACGTCTTCACGACCCGCAGCGGACGACCGATCGAGCCGCGGAACCTCTACCGGTCGTTCCAGCGAATCTCCGAGTCCGCGGGACTGCCCAGGGTGCGGCTGCACGACACCCGCCATGGATGCGCATCCCTGCTCTTCGCGGCCGGTGTCGCGCCGCGCACGGTGATGGAGATTCTGGGTCACTCGCAGATCGCAGTGACGATGAACGTCTACACGCACGTAAGCGACAACCATCGGCGGGAGGCCATGGGTCATATGGACCGCCTGCTCAAACGGCGCCGCTGACCGGGACTGCCGTCAATCGCTACCGTCAGCGCCCCCACGATCCAAGATCGTGGGGGCGTTGTCCCTGGTAGATCAAAGAGCCCCCTGTCGGGTTCGAACCGACGACCCCCGCTTTACAAGAGCGGTGCTCTGGCCAGCTGAGCTAAGGAGGCACTGCGCATGAGTGTAACCGGATCAGCGGTCGTCCCGGTCGAGAATTTCGTGGCCTCTGAACTGCTGACAGACGCGAACTCGCCAGGTAGCGTCTCGGGGAGTTCACCCCGGTGGACTAGACCCATTCCTTCCTTTACTCGGACCGTCCGGCACGTTCCTGCCGGTGAAGGGACACATCACCATGGCCACTGTCACGTTCGACAAGGCGACCCGGATCTACCCGGGCACCACCAAGCCCGCCGTCGACGGGCTCGACATCGAGATCGAGGACGGGGAGTTCCTCGTTCTGGTCGGCCCCTCCGGCTGCGGCAAGTCGACCTCCCTGCGGATGCTCGCGGGTCTCGAGGACGTCAACGGCGGATCGATCCGCATCGGTGACCGCGATGTCACCCACCTCCCGCCGAAGGACCGGGACATCGCCATGGTGTTCCAGAACTACGCGCTCTACCCGCACATGACCGTGGCCGCGAACATGGGCTTCGCGCTCAAGATCGCCGGTGTCAACAAGGACACCATCCGGCAGAAGGTCGAGGAGGCGGCGAAGATCCTCGACCTGACCGAGTACCTGGACCGCAAGCCGAAGGCGCTCTCCGGCGGTCAGCGGCAGCGTGTGGCGATGGGCCGCGCCATCGTGCGTGAGCCGCAGGTGTTCCTCATGGACGAGCCGCTGTCGAACCTCGACGCGAAGCTCCGTGTCTCGACCCGTACGCAGATCGCCTCGCTCCAGCGCCGGCTCGGCATCACCACCGTGTACGTCACGCACGACCAGGTCGAGGCCATGACCATGGGCGACCGGGTCGCCGTGCTGAAGGACGGCCTGCTCCAGCAGGTCGACTCGCCGCGGAACATGTACGACCGTCCGGCGAACCTGTTCGTCGCCGGCTTCATCGGCTCCCCCGCCATGAACCTGGTCGAGGTGCCGATCACCGACGGCGGTGTGAAGTTCGGCAACAGCGTGGTGCCGGTGAGCCGCGAGGCGCTGTCCGCCGCCGCGGACAAGGGCGACCGGACCGTGACCGTCGGCGTCCGGCCCGAGCACTTCGACGTGGTCGAGCACAACGGCGCAGCCGCCAAGGCGCTGACGAAGGACAGCGAGGACGCCCCGGCCGGTCTGGCCGTGACCGTGAACGTCGTCGAGGAGCTCGGCGCGGACGGCTACGTGTACGGCACCGCCGAGGTCGGCGGCGAGAAGAAGGACCTGGTGGTCCGCGTGAACGGCCGTTCCGTGCCGGAGAAGGGCGCCGAGCTGCACGTCGTGCCGCGGCCGGGCGAGACGCACGTCTTCTCGACCTCGACGGGCGAGCGCCTCAGCGACTGACACCACTGACGGGCGCATCTGCCTGTACGAGCGGCCCTCTCGCTTCGGCGAGAGGGCCGCTTTCGCATGTCGACAAATACCCCGGCAGATCGGGCAATTCGCACCCCCGCGTCAACACCCGATTCGAAAAATGCACTCGAACGATCCCCCGCAGGGGTGACTAAATGTCGCCAAATCACTACTGCCCGCTACGCTCGCCTGCGTGACCCACACAGCCCGCCGTATCGGCCGCACTCTCGCCCTCGTCCTGCCCGTCGTCCTGGTGCTCTCCGGAACTCTCGCGGTCACCAGCGTCCCGTGGGCAGGGCGCTCCTCCGAGTCGCGGATGCTCACCGCGTCCTCGGAAAATGTATCGGCCCCCGCCAAGTCGCGTGCGCCGCAGGACGTTCTCCGCGACAGGCTGCTCGCCGAGCTCCAGGAGAAGGACCCCGGCGTCGCCCTCACGAGCCTCCAGCGCGAGGTCGAGGCACGTCCGTCGCTCGCCGGCCACTGCATGGCGATCGCGAAAGCGCTCGGCCGCGCCGCCGTGGCGCACTACGGCCCCACGCGCGCGCAGTCGTTCTCGCGCCCCGTGTGCGACACCTCGTTCGCGGCGGGCGTGTACCAGCAGGCGCAGGGCAGCTGACCGGCCGGCAGCCGGCCCGCAGGCCCACCGAGCCGCCGCTGATCGCCACCGAGCCGCCACTGACCGCCGCTGAGCCGCTAACGGGCCGCCACCGAACCGCCGCCGAGCCGCTGACGACGTAAGGGCACCGCATATGGTGCCCTTATGCCTATGTATCCGACACAGGCCGTCGTCCTGGCGGGCGGCCAGGGCTCGCGGCTGCGCCCGTACACCGACGACCGCCCCAAGCCGATGGTCGAGATCCCCGGAACGGGGACTCCGATCATCGGCCATCAGCTTTCGTGGCTGGCCGACGAGGGCGTGACCGACGCCGTCGTCTCCTGCGGGCACCTCGCGGAGGTCCTGCGGGAGTGGCTGGACGGCGCCGATCTGCCGCTGCGCGTGACGACCGTCGTCGAGGCGGAGCCGCTTGGCCGCGGCGGCGGCCTCAAGTACGCCGCCAAGAGCCTGCCGCACCCGGACGAGCCCTGGTACGCGACCAACGGCGACATCTGGACGCGCTTCTCGCTGCGCGAGATGGCGGCCTTCCACGCGGAACGGGACGCCACCGCGACGCTCGCCCTGGCCCGTCCGCGCATTCCGTGGGGCGCCGTGGAGACGGACGAGTTCGGCCACGTTCTGGACTTCATCGAGTCTCCGCCGTCGCCGTATCTCATCAACGCTGGTGTGTACGTCTTCTCCGCGGCCTTCACGGAACTGCTGCCGGACCGGGGCGACCATGAGCGGACGACGTTCCCGCGGCTGGCGCGTGAGCGGGCGCTGGCGGGGTTCCCGCTGCCGCAGGGAGCGTACTGGCGGGCCATCGACACCGCGAAGGATCTGACGGAGGCTGCCAAGGAGCTTGCGGCGCACACCCGTTGAGGAGGCGCCCGGACGCACGCGGAGGGCACACGGAGGGCGCGCGGAAGGCACACGGAAAGCACGCGGAAGGCACGCGGAGGGGCGGTCACCGATGATGCCGGTGACCGCCCCTCCGTACGTCCGGGACCCGGACGGCTCAGCCCAGGAGGCCGCCGATCGGATTGCGGTTCCCCCCTCCGGAACCGCCGGAGCTTCCGGAGCCGCCGCTGCCCCCGGAGCCGCCGCCGTCGTCCGATCCGCCGGTGCTGCCTCCGGAGTCGCCGCCACCGCCCGTGGTGCCGGCTCCGCCCGTCGTGGAGGGACCCGAGCTGCCGGACGGCGGCGGGACCGGCTGCGACTGCTCCGGAGACTGGCCGCCTCCCGCACCCTGGGACTGGCTGGGGCTGCCGGCCTCGCCGACGCGGCCGGTCTCGCGGACCGTCTCGGACGGTTCGGCCTGCTCGGCGGCGGGGCTGCTCGACTCGCTCCGTGAGGGCTCGGACGACTGCTGCCGCGCCTCGCGGGACGGGCTGCGCTCGCCCGACTCCTGCGGCAGCGGAGAGCCGGGAAGGTGGTTGGTCGGGTCGACGTTCGGCCCCGGCACGGTCACCAGCTCCGTGGAGCGCACCGCTCCGCCGAGGATCGAGCCGGTGAGCAGCGTCAGGCCGACGACCACCGCGGCGAGCATCCCGCCCCGCCGCAGCACCCGGCGGCGCAGCTCCCACAGTTCGGAGCGCGGGCCGAGCGTGCGCCATGCCTCGCCGGCGAGGCGCCCGTCGAGCGAGTAGACCGGGGCGCCGGCGATGACCAGGGGGGACCAGGCCGCGAGGTAGATGATGTCGGGGGCGTCGTAGACCGGCAGGGTGTGCCAGCTCACGGTCATGATCAGCACGGCGGAGAGCAGCACGCCGACGACGGCCGCGACCCGCTGCCAGAGGCCGAGGACGGTCAGCACGCCGACGACGACCTGGAGGAACGCGACGGTGAGCCCGGCGCCCACCGGGTGCTGGAGCGCGAAGTCGCGCAGCGGTTCGGCGAGCGTCCAGGGGTCAAGCGAGGTGAGCCACTTGACCATGGAGCCGCGCTCGCCGCCGTCGAAGTAGACGGGGTCGCAGAGCTTGCCCATGCCGGCGTAGACGGAGATGAGGCCGAGGAAGACGCGCAGCGGGAGGAGCACGACGCCGAGGTTCATCCGGCGGCCGGGGTAGTAGGCGTGCCGTACGCCGTTGCCGGTGTCGGCGGACTGGGACGAGGGGCGGAAGTCCGGCTCCTCGTCGGCCTCCTGCCCGTACGGCTCGTACGCGTCGTACGCGCCCTCCGCCTGCCGCATCGACGGCAGCAGCGGGGCCCGGTGCCGGGCGGTGGGCGTGGGCACGGTGTCGTCGATGCGCGGAAGGACCCGCGTCGCACCGCCGTCGAAGCCGTCGGCGAAGCCGCCTTCACCGAGGCCGTCGCCGAAGCCCTCGCCGAAGGCCCCGTCGGCGTGCGGACCCGCGTGGCGCCCGCCTGCGTGACGCCCCCCGGTGCGGGTGACCGCTCCGGAGCCGCGCACGGCCTGGAGCAGTCCGGTCGCCCCGGGATCGCCCGGAGCGGACCTCCCGCTCCATACGACGGGTGCGCGTCGGCGCGTCGCCGCACCGGCGCCGCTCATCGCGGGGATCCTGACGGTGTCCGTCATGGCGTGCGCGGTGAGCGTGGTCTGGCTCGGGCCGAGCTTCACCCGGAAGCTGGCGTGGTTCACGATGACCTGCGCGGGATCGCAGTTCACCTTCGTCATGCTCAGAGGCGACTGCTCGTCGAACCCGGGCCGGGGCGTTCTGGTGTCCACACTCATCTAACCGAGTGACCTGTCTTTAGGACACTGCCTTGACGACCGCGAAATGTCCGAGACCCGTCAAGATCGTTACGCGCCCGGGCGGCGGCCGCCGGCCCCGCCCGGTCAGGTCTCAGTCAGGCCCCGGTCAAGACCCGGTCCGGTCCCGGTCAGGGCTCCCGTCAGGTCCTCTCAGGCCCGCTCAGGCCCGGCGGCGCGCCGCCTCGTACAGCACCACGCCCGCCGCCACGCCCGCGTTCAGCGACTCCGCCCCGCCCGGCATCGGGATGCGGACACGGAAGTCGCATGTCTCGCCGACCAGTCGCGACAGGCCCTTGCCCTCGCTGCCGACGACGATGACGACCGGGCCGTCGAGGGCTTCGAGCTCGCCGACCTCGGTCTCGCCGTCGGCGGCGAGGCCGACGACGGTGATGCCGGCCTTCTGGTACGCCTCAAGGGCGCGGGTCAGGTTGGTGGCGCGGGCCACCGGCGTGCGGGCGGCGGTGCCGGCCGAGGTCTTCCAGGCGCCGGCTGTCATGCCCGCGGCGCGCCGCTCGGGCACGACCACGCCGTGGCCGCCGAAGGCCGCGACGGAGCGGACGACCGCGCCGAGGTTGCGCGGGTCGGTGACACCGTCGAGGGCGACGATCAGCGGGTCCTCGCCGTCGTCGAAGGCGGCGGCCGCGAGGTCCTCGGGGTGCGCGTACTCGTACGGCGGGACCTGGAGGACGAGGCCCTGGTGGTTGAGGCCGTTGGTCATCCGGTCCAGCTCGGCCCGCGGCGCCTCCATCAGGTGGATGTTGCCGCGCTGACCGGCGAGCTGGAGCGCCTCGCGCACCCGCTCGTCGTTGTCGATGAACTGCTGGACGTACAGCATCGTCGCGGGCACCCCGTCGCGCAGCGCCTCGAAGACGGGGTTGCGGCCGACGACCATCTCCGAGGAGCCCTTGCCGCCGCGCCGGGCCACGGGGCGCCGTGCGGCCTGCTTGGCCCTGGCGTTGGCGACGCGGTTCTTCACATGGCCCTTGCGGGCCGAGGCGGGCGGGGTCGGGCCCTTGCCCTCGAGGCCGCGGCGCCGCTTGCCACCGCTGCCGACCGTCGCGCCCTTCTTGTTGGACGTGCGGCGGTTCCTGCGCTGGCTGTTCCCGGCCATGACTACCTGTTTCCCTGGATCTTCACAGTCTGCGAATGCGTGTGCGTGTGCGTGCGTACGTCACTGCGTACGTAAGAAAGTGTGCCGCCCAGCACGCCGGGCGGCACAATGTCGCGGGTCAGCGGGGTCCCAGCGTCCAGCGTGGCCCGTCGGGACTGTCCTCGATGACGAGCCCGGACTGGTTGAGCTGGTCGCGGATCGCGTCCGCCGTGCCCCAGTCCTTGCGCGCCCGCGCGGCCTCGCGCTGCTGGAGCACCAGCCGCACGAGCGTGTCGACGACGCCGTGCACGCTCTTGTTGAACACAGCCTCGCCGCGGTCGGCCTCACCCGCCCAGTGCGGGTCGAGCGGGTCGAGCCCGAGGACGCCGAGCATGGCCCGTACCTCCGCGAGGCGGGCCACCGCCGCTTCCTTGTCGTCGGCGGCCAGTGCGCTGTTGCCCTGGCGGACCGCGGTGTGGACGATCGCGAGCGCCTGCGGGACACCGAGGTCGTCGTCCATCGCCTCGGCGAAGGCGGGCGGCACCTCGGTGGCGGGAGCGACCGCCTTCCCTGCCTTCTCGGTGACTCGCTGGACGAAGCCCTCGATGCGCGCGAACGCCGACTCGGCCTCGCGCAGGGCCTCCTCGCTGTACTCGATCATGGATCGGTAGTGCGGGGTGCCCAGGTAGTAGCGGAGCACGATCGGCCGCCAGTGCTTGACCATCTCGCTCACGAGGACCGAGTTGCCGAGCGACTTCGACATCTTCTCGCCGCTCATCGTCACCCAGGCGTTGTGCACCCAGTACGAGGCGAAGTCGTCGCCGAACGCCTTGGCCTGCGCGATCTCGTTCTCGTGGTGGGGGAAGACCAGGTCGAGCCCGCCGCCGTGGATGTCGAAGGCGGAGCCCAGGTACTTGTGGGCCATGGCGGAGCACTCCAGGTGCCAGCCCGGACGGCCCCGCCCCCACGGTGTCTCCCACGAGGGCTCCCCGGGCTTCTCCGCCTTCCACATGGCGAAGTCCCGCTGGTCGCGCTTGCCGGTCTCGCCCTCGCCCGACGGCTGGCGCAGATCGTCCAGGTCCTGGTTGGAGAGCTCCAGATAGCCGGGGAAGGAGCGCACGTCGAAGTAGACGTTGCCGTCGGCCTCGTAGGCGTGGCCGCGCTCGATCAGGCCGCGCATCATCTCGACCATCTCGGTGATGTGGCCGGTGGCGCGCGGCTCGTAGGTCGGGGCCAGGCAGCCGAGCACGTCGTACCCGGCGTTGAACGCCCGCTCGTTGTCGTACCCGATGGCCCACCAGGGGCGGCCCTGGAGCTCCGCCTTGGCGATGATCTTGTCGTCGATGTCCGTCACGTTCCGCACGAACGTGACCTCGTAGCCGCGGTACTCGAACCAGCGGCGCATGATGTCGAAGTTGAGCCCGGACCTGATGTGCCCGATGTGCGGGGCGGACTGCACGGTCGCGCCACACAGGTAGATCGAGACACAGCCCGGCGTGAGCGGGACGAAGTCACGGATCTGCCGGGCGCTGGTGTCGTACAGCCGAATAGTCACCACTCAAGAGTAGTGGCCCGGCACCAGTGCCCCGCGCCCCTTTGGGGGCGCGGGGACCGGATTGTGACCGGCGGGGCCGGCCGGGTGTCGGCCGCGTTACGCGAGCGCGCCCACGACCTTCCGCGGAGTGATCCGGACGACGACGCGCGGGGCGTCCTTGCCGGCCTCCGGGTTGAAGTCGGCGTAGTGCTTGCCGGTGTACTTCATCGACAGTTCGTCGATGAGCTCCTGGCCGCCCTCGCTCGTGAGGTCGGCGGTGCCGCGGATCTCCGCGTACGTGTACGGCTCGTCGAAGGGCTGCACGACGACGGTCACACGCGGGTCCCGGCGGAGGTTCTTCTCCTTGCGGCGCCCGACGGTGGTCGAGATGAGCAGGTCGTCGCCGTCTCGCTTCACCCAGACGGGAGACACCTGGGGGCTCCCGTCCGGCTGGATGGTGGCGAGGTTCACGAAGACGGGGCCGTCGAGCAGTTCCTTGAGCTTGTCGCTGAGCGGGGCGGTCACGGTGCGGTCCTCCTGTGCACAGGAATTCGTTGACGTCACAACCGCATCTACCCCACCCGGCGCGCCGTAGCGGTCAGGACGCGCGCCGCGTCACCCGGGGAGACGAGCCCCGGGCCCCGGGCCGAGCCGAGGAGGCAGGACCAGCGCCGTCGCGATCGCCGCCAGCCCTTCGGCCCGGCCGGTCAGCCCGAGGCCGTCGGTCGTCGTGCCCGAGACGGAGACAGGGGCCCCGGCCGCCTCGCTCAGCGCCTTCTGGGCCTCGTCGCGCCGCTTGCCGATCTTCGGCCGCACGCCGATGACCTGGACCGCGATGTTGCCGATCTCGAAGCCCTCGGCGCGTACGATCCTGGCCGCCTCGGCGAGCAGTGTCACCCCGGAGGCGCCGGACCACTCGGGGCGGCCGGTGCCGAAGTGGGCGCCGAGGTCGCCGACGCCGGCGGCCGAGAAGAGCGCGTCGCAGGCGGCGTGGGCGGCGACGTCGCCGTCGGAGTGGCCGGCGAGACCGTACCCGTCGCTGTCGGAGCTCTCCCAGCGCAGGCCGGCGCACCACAGCTCGCGGCCCTGCTCGAAGGCGTGGACGTCGGTGCCGACGCCGACGCGGGGGATCGGGGGCGGGGTCGGGCTAGAAGCCATCGTTGGCCCTCCTGCGGGCGAGTACGGCCTCGGCGAGCACGAGGTCCAGCGGGCGGGTCACCTTGAACGCCTCTTCGTGGCCGGGCACGACCACGACGGGCGCGCCGAGCTGCTCGACCATGCTCGCGTCGTCGGTGACGTCGTCGGTGACCGTCTCGTGGGCGCGTACGAGCGTCTCTCGGTCGAAGCCCTGCGGGGTCTGCACGGCGCGCAGACGGGCCCGCTCGGGGGTGGCGACGACCGGCTCGGGCTCGCCCTTCTCGCGCGGCTCGACCTGCTTGACGGTGTCGGCGAGCGGCAGGGCGGGCACGACGGCGACGGCGCCGTCCCGTACGGCCTCGATGACGGCGTCGACGGTGTCGACGGGGACCAGCGGCCGGGCGGCGTCGTGCACGAGCACGGTGGTGACCGTCTCGGGGAGCGCTTCGAGGCCGAGGCGCACGGACTCCTGGCGGGTGTCGCCGCCAGGGACGACGAGGTAGTCGGTGCGCTCGGGCAGGGCGTGGTCGTCGAGGAGGTTCTTGACCTCGCCCGCGCCGTCGGGCGGAGCGACCACCACGACGAGCGCGACGGCCCGGGACGCGGCCATGGCCCGTACCGCGTGGATCAGCATGGGGGTGCCGCCAAGGGCGCGGAGCGCCTTGGGGGCACCCGGGCCGAGTCGTACGCCCCGGCCTGCCGCGGGGATCACCACGGCGGTGCGGCCGGTGCGCGTCTGTTCTGACATCGGTTCCACTCCGGAGGTCGGGGACGGTCCGTGACGACGCCCCAGTTCTGACATGGCCAGGACCGAGTTGGGCTTGGCCAGGTTTGTGTCCTCGGCCGTTGTGGGTATGGCCACAGCGTGCCGGGAGCTCCGCCTTGACCGGACCCTTTTCCGTGACAACTGGTTGAGCGAGCTGCGCCAGCCGCCCGGGCCCGGCACACTGCGTGGCCGGAATCGGTCGGGAGTCGATCGTCGGGGACAGTCGGGGGACAGGGGGGACGTCGGGGTAGACGGGGGACGTCGGGAGATCGATCTTTCGGATCCTGCGTGCGGATCCTGCGGGGACTGTGCCGCGGGAGCAGCCCATGGGGTCACCTGAGGGTGCTGCCTCGGGGGCGCTGCCGTCAGGGCGCTTGGGTCTGGCCCTGCGGACATGCCGCAGTGCCCGGCGACACAACCCTTCAGCTGGTCAGCGGGCACCGCGGCATTCAGTTCTGCACCGTGGACGCTTGGGCGCGCGAGAGCGCCGGCGCGACGACCGGCGTCAGGACGCGAGGACCTCGTCGAGCAGAGCCTCGGCCTTGTCCTCGTTGGTGTTCTCCGCGAGGGCCAGTTCGCTCACCAGGATCTGCCGAGCCTTGGCCAGCATGCGCTTCTCACCTGCGGAGAGACCGCGCTCACGCTCGCGGCGCCACAGGTCGCGCACCACTTCGGCGACCTTGATGACGTCGCCGGAGGCGAGCTTCTCGAGATTTGCCTTGTAGCGACGGGACCAGTTCGTGGGCTCCTCCGCATACGGCGCACGCAGCACGTCGAAGACCCGGTCGAGCCCGTCCTGACCGACCACATCGCGCACGCCAACGAGATCCGCATTGTCCGCCGGCACACGAACCGTCAAGTCGCCCTGGGCGACCTTGAGCACCAAGTAGGTCTTGTCCACGCCTTTGATCTGGCGAGTTTCGATGGCCTCGATCAGCGCGGCCCCGTGATGGGGATAGACCACGGTGTCGCCAACCTTGAACGTCATGTGACAGGTACCCCTTCCGTGGCTATCCAGGGTAACACGAGAACGGCTTCTTCTGAATGGCGTTTCCGCAGGTCAGGGCATATCTCGGGGCTTGACAACAGCAACCCGGACGTGCTGCGGGCGGCTTCGGGGAGGGGGTAATCGCAGGTCGGAGCCGCTGCACGGGCATGCGGAAACGCGCACGTTACGCGCGCCACAACCCCCGCCCAAGCGGATGAACGTCCCGATTTGCCGGTTTCTCAGCAGTCTACTTCCCGTACTCCGTTCGAGGCTCGGTCACCCGCACGGCGGGACGGCGAGAAGGAATCCGGAATTGATCACCGAGGCGACCTCGGCGGTTTATTCGCAAGGAATGCGCGAGGGCGGCGGAATTGATCATCCGCCTTATGTGAACAGCAGACCAAATCCGGGTGAGGGTGCCGACAGTGGTGCTCACTCGGGGTGTCGGGCGGCCTCCGGGGGCGGGTCGGGTGCGGGACGCCGACTCCGGCTCGGTAACCTGAGCCCGCTGTAAGACCCGTAAGACCCGTTCAGTCCGTCCGCACGTCCGTACGTCCAAGGAGTTGCCGCCGCCGTGAGCCGCAGCCTTCGACGCGGCGCCATCGCCGCCTCTGTCCTCGCGATCTCGATCGCCACGCTCTCCGCCTGCGGTGCGGGCCAGGACGCGCAGACGCTCGGCGTGAAGCCGGACAACGCCGCCACCTCGGTCGGCGTCATCAAGGTCCAGAACGCGACGGTGCTCGCCCAGCCCGTGGCGGGCGCGGAGGGGCCGGCCGTCGTGTCGGCGACGCTCTTCAACGACGGCCAGAAGGACCAGACGCTCGAGTCCATCACGCTGCCCGGCAGCAACTCCGCGGTGAAGCTGTCCGCGGCCAAGGGCGGCGGCCCGGTCACCGTGCCGGCCGGCGGCTCGGTCATCCTCGGCGGCGAGGGCAACGCCTCGGCGGTCATCGAGAACGGCCGCGAGGCCGGCAAGGCCGGCGATGTCCAGGAGGTCGTCTTCCGGTTCAGCGAGACCGGCGACGTCCGCCTCGACGCCTTCGTCATGCCGGCGATCGGCTACTACAAGGACTACGGCCCGACCGGTGCCGCGCAGCCCCCGTCCGAGTCCCCGTCGCCGACGGGCTCCCCGACCGCCGGCGCGCACGGCGGCGAGGGCGAGCACGGCGAGGAACAGGACGGCGAGCAGGGCAGCCAGCAGGGTGGCGAGCACGGCTCGGAGCAGGGCGGCGGCGACGAGCACGGCGGCGAGGGCGGGGCGACCCCGTCCGAGTCCACCACTCCCGCCGAGGGCGGCTCGGGTCACTGACCCCGCCGCGTACGGTCCGTACGCGAACGCACGGCGGCGCCCCACCGGGAGGATCCGGTGGGGCGCCGCCGTGCCGCGCGTGCGTACGTGCCGGTTAAGGCGTACGGCTTGCGGCTTGCGGCTTACGGCTCGAACTTGTAGCCGAGGCCGCGGACCGTGACCAGGTAGCGCGGCGCGCCCGGGTCCGGCTCGATCTTGGCGCGGAGGCGCTTGACGTGGACGTCGAGGGTCTTGGTGTCGCCCACGTAGTCCGCGCCCCAGACGCGGTCGATCAGCTGCATACGGGTCAGCACACGGCCCGCGTTGCGCAGCAGCATCTCCAGGAGGTCGAACTCCTTGAGCGGCAGGTCGACCTTGCCGCCGGCGACGGTGACGACGTGGCGGTCCACGTCCATCCGGACCGGACCGGCCTCCAGGGCGGCGGGGGTGACCTCCTCCGGCTCACCGCGGCGGCGCAGGACCGCGCGGATGCGGGCGACCAGCTCCCGCGAGGAGAAGGGCTTCGTCACGTAGTCGTCGGCTCCTATCTCCAGACCGACGACCTTGTCGATCTCGCTGTCCTTGGCGGTCACCATGATGACGGGGACGTTGGAGCGGCCGCGCAGCTGGCGGCAGACCTCGGTGCCGGGCAGGCCCGGCAGCATCAGGTCGAGGAGCACGAGGTCGGCGCCGTTGCGCTCGAACTCGTCGAGCCCCTCGGGGCCGGTGGTCGCGACGGCGACCTCGAAGCCCTCCTTGCGGAGCATGTAGGAAAGAGCGTCGCTGAAGGACTCCTCGTCCTCGACGACAAGCACTCGGGTCACGGAAGGACCTCCGGGGCAGGCAGTGGTTCGCGTGGGGTGGTCCGGGGATCCGGACCGGGGTGGGTTCGGGGGTGGGGAGCGGTGTCGGCGGCGTGGTGGGGACCGGGACCGGGATCCGAGTCGTACGGAGCGTCGTCGGCTTCGTCGGCGACGTGGCTGTGTGTACGGTCCCGGACGGAGCCGGCCTCCGGCAACCGCAGGGTGAACGTGGAGCCCTGACCCTCGGAGCTCCACACCGTGACCTCCCCGCCGTGCGAGGCGGCCACGTGCTTGACGATGGCCAGGCCCAGGCCCGTACCACCGGTCGCCCGGGAGCGGGCGGGGTCGACGCGGTAGAAGCGCTCGAAGATCCGCTCACGGTCCCGCTCGGAGATGCCGATTCCCTGGTCGGTGACGGCGATCTCGATCAGGTCGCCGCCGGAGGCGGAGACGCGGCGCGCGGCTATGCCGACGCGGGTGCGGGCCGGCGAGTAGTTGACGGCGTTCTCGACGAGATTGCCGAGGGCGGCGGCCAGCTGGCCGCGGTGGCCCCAGACGTGCAGGTCGGCGGTGCCACCGGCGGCCATGGTGATCTGCTTCGTGGACGCGGTGTGCCGGGATCGGTCGATGGCCTCGGCGACCAGCTCGTCCACGCGCACGGGCTCGGCGTCCTCCAGCGGGTCGTCGTTCTGCACCCGGGAGAGGTCGATGAGCTCCTGTACGAGACTGGTGAGGCGGGTCGCCTCGATCTGCATGCGGCCCGCGAAGCGGGTGACCGCCTCGGGGTCGTCCGACGCGTCCATGACCGCTTCGGAGAGCAGCGAGAGCGCGCCGACGGGCGTCTTGAGCTCATGGCTGACATTGGCGACGAAGTCGCGTCGTACCGCTTCGATACGGCGGGCCTCGGTGAGGTCCTCGACCAGCAGCAGCACCAGGCGGGAGCCGAGCGGCGCGACCCGGGCGGAGACGGCGAGTGCCTCGCCGCGGCCGCTGCCGCGCCGGGGCAGGTCGAGCTCGACCTGCCTTATCTCACCGTCGCGGCGGGTGTCGCGGGCCATGTGCAGCATGGGCTCGATGGCCAGCTTCCCGCCCCTGACCAGACCCAGCGCGTACGCGGCCGAGCTGGCCTTGACCACGGAGTCGCTCTCGTCGAGGACGACCGCGGAGGAGCGGAGCACGGAGAGCACGGTGTCGACGCCGGGCGGAAGCACGGCGTCCGTGTGCAGCGATGTGCGGGTGGGCCGTGCCTGGTCGCGCTCGCTCCAGCGGAACGCCAGCATGGCGATCACGCCGGTGCACACCCCGGCGATCGCAGCCAATGCGGCGACCGCCGCGTTCACGTCCATGCATCCAGACTAAGCGGGCCGTCTGACCAGCTCCCAGCCTTCCGAGTGGCACCTCGAACACTCGTCGCCCAGAGTTCACCGAGGGGATAGTGGCGGTTCACTTGGGAGGGAGGGATCGGACGCGTTGCACACGGAACGTGGGAGCGTGGGAGTCTCATCCCCACCACCGGACACTCGTTCGTATCAAGAGGTATCAAGAGAGGGACATCCCATGCGGGACGCGTACCACGAGGAACTGGACTCGATCGGCGAGGGCCTCGTCGAAATGGCCCGGCTGGTCGGGTCGGCGATCGGGCGCGCAACGACGGCCATTCTCGACGCGGATCTGAAGCTCGCCGAGAGCGTCATCGCCGCGGACCAGAAGATCGACGAACTGCAGCACGACCTGGAGGCCCGGGCGATAGCCCTGCTCGCCCGCCAGCAGCCGGTCGCGACGGACCTGCGGATCGTGGTGACCTCGCTGCGGATGAGCGCGGACCTGGAGCGCTCCGGCGACCTGGCCCAGCACGTGGCCAAGCTGGCCCGGCTGCGCTTCCCCGACACGGCCGTCCCGCGGGACCTGCACGCCACGATCCTGGAGATGGGCCAGCTCGCGCAGCGCCTGATGGCGAAGGCGGCGGAGGTCATCATCACCAAGGACGTCGACCTGGCGCTCCAGCTGGAGCACGACGACGACGAGATGGACATGCTGCACCGCACGCTGTTCACGCACCTCATCGACGAGCGCTGGAAGCACGGCATCGAGACCGCGGTCGACGTGACGCTGCTGGGCCGCTACTACGAGCGGTACGCCGACCACGCGGTCGCGGTCGCCAAGCGCGTCGTCTACCTGGTCACGGGCGAGCACGCGGACGAGCTCCAGCCGGAGACGACGGTCGAGGGCGCGTGAGCGAAGAGCTCACCGGCGGCATGAGCACATCCGTGCGCCGTTGATGCGCCGGGCCGAGTGGGCATGCAATGGGGAGAGGCGACACACGCACGCCTTCGAGGAGGACCCCATGGCCGATTCCCCCACGACCGACGCACAGCAGGACGCACCTGTCGAAGTGGCCCCCACGCCCCGCCGCCTGCCGCTCCTCGGCGCCTGCGGCTGCGGCTCGGGCTGCGGCTGTGGCTGCCAGTCGGGCGCGCCGTGCCAGTGCGGCGGCTGAGCTAGGGAGTGTCTTCACAGTGGCGTCGTCCGCCCGGAGGGCAGGCGTCACCGGGCAGACGGGACTTGAAGACACGACCTAGCAGCGCGAAGACAGCGGAAGGGCCCCGTCCGACACCGGACGGGGCCCTTCCGCGTCCTCCTCAGCCGGTGAGGTCGAGCACGCCGACGGTCTGGCCGCCGCTCGTCTCACCGGTCGTGCGGAACCCCAGCTTCAGGTAGAACGCGCCCGGCCCGTCCTCCCCCGGCTCCCAGCTCACGTACATCCGCTTCCCCCCGCGCCGCCGCACCTCGTCCGCCACGGCCCCCACCGCGAACCGCCCGTACCCGCGCCCCTGGGCGTCCGCCCGGATGTTCAGCCGCCACAGCCCGCTGCGCCGGTCGGCGGGGTCCTTCTCCGGGGCCCACGGGATGTCGATGAAGGCCATCAGGAACCCCACCGGCTCGTCCCCGTCCTCGTCCCCGTCGAAGACCAGCCGCGGCCAGGCGACGTCCCCGTGCGCGTACGCCTCCGCGAGCGACCGCGCCACGGACGCGACGTTCTTCTCCTGCCCGGGCCGCACCCGCAGCTCCAGGGCCGCGTCCACGTTGTCGGGGGTGATCTTCTCCAGCCTGGGCGTCATCCGGGCAACGTAACAGCGGGTCGGACCGCCTGCCCACGGGATTTCCGCGAGCGGGCGATCGGGCAGGCGGATCGGCCGGCCGTGACGAGGCGGTCTCGCCTCCGCGCGAGGCTTGTGGTGAACTGCGCACCATCAGACGTACGCGACGATGGGGTGACCGCGATGCCTCTTGAGGGCGAGTACGAGCCGAGTCCGGCGCAGTGGGTGCGCGAGCAGGTCGAGCTGTACGAGAGTTCGGGCGGCACGCAGGGGACGACACTCTGGGACACGGGGCTGCCCGTCGTCGTTCTCACGACGCGCGGCGCAAGGAGCGGCAAGCTCCGCAAGGTCCCGCTGATGCGCGTGGAGCACGACGGGAGGTACGCGGCCGTGGCCTCGAAGGGCGGCTTCCCGCATCACCCGGTCTGGTACTTCAACCTCAAGTCCGACCCGCACGTGGAGCTCCAGGACGGGTCCGTACGCCAGGACATGACGGCCCGTGAGGTCACCGGTGACGAGAAGGCCGACTGGTGGGAGCGCGCGGTCGCCGCGTATCCGCCGTACGCCGAGTACCAGGAGAAGACCGACCGCGAGATCCCCGTCTTCGTGCTGGAACCCTCCTGAAGAGGTCCCACGGCATGAAAATGCCCCTGAGCCGCGCCGTATGCGCAGCTCAGGGGCATGATCACCAAACCTACTTCTTCTTGCCCTGGTTCTTGACCGCCTCGATCGCGGCCGCGGCGGCCTCCGGGTCGAGGTAGGTGCCGCCGGGCTTGACCGGCTTGAAGTCGGCGTCGAGCTCGTAGACCAGCGGGATGCCGGTCGGGATGTTCAGGCCCGCGATGTCGGCGTCGGAGACGCCGTCGAGGTGCTTGACCAGCGCGCGGAGGCTGTTGCCGTGGGCGGCGATCAGGACCGTGCGGCCGGCCAGGAGGTCCGGGACGATGCCGTCGTACCAGTACGGGAGCATGCGGACGACGACGTCCTTCAGGCACTCGGTGCGCGGCCGAAGCTCCGGTGGGATCGTGGCGTAGCGGGCGTCGTGGGCCTGCGAGAACTCGTTGTCGTCGGCGAGGGCCGGCGGCGGGGTGTCGTACGAGCGGCGCCACAGCATGAACTGCTCCTCGCCGAACTCCGCGAGCGTCTGCGCCTTGTCCTTGCCCTGGAGCGCGCCGTAGTGGCGCTCGTTCAGGCGCCAGGAGCGGTGGACCGGGATCCAGTGGCGGTCCGCGGCCTCCAGCGCGAGCTGGGCGGTGCGGATGGCGCGCTTCTGGAGCGAGGTGTGGAGTACGTCGGGGAGCAGGCCGGCGTCCTTGAGCAGCTCACCGCCGCGCACCGCCTCCTTCTCGCCCTTCTCGGTGAGGTTGACGTCCACCCAGCCGGTGAACAGGTTCTTCGCGTTCCAGTCGCTCTCGCCGTGGCGGAGGAGGATCAGCTTGTACGTCGCGTCGGCCATGGGCCCGAGCCTAATAGACGCCCGGGACGGCCGACGATTGACGTCCGCCGTCAATTGACTGGCGCGGCGGAGCACACGGCTTGTAACTTCCGGAGTGCCGCTGCGCCGCTTACACCTCGGGGGGATGCCCACATGTCCGTTGCCTCGCTCAGACGGGCCGCGAAGGAGAGCGTCTCGGGCCTTCCCCGGGCGTTCTGGTGGCTGTGGGTCAGCACCCTGGTCAACCGGCTCGGCGCCTTCGTCGCCACCTACATGGCGCTCTACCTCACCCTGGAGCGCGGCTACTCCGCCTCGTACGCGGGGCTCGTCGCCGCCCTGCACGGACTCGGCGGTGTGGTCTCGTCGCTCGGCGCCGGGGTGATGGCCGACCGGCTGGGGCGGCGGCCCACGCTGCTCCTCGCGCAGACGTCGACCGCGCTGTCCGTCGCGCTCCTCGGCTTCATGGAGCATCCGGCCGCGATCGCGGCCGTCGCCTGCCTCGTCGGCATGACGAGCAACGCCTCACGCCCGGCGGTGCAGGCGATGATGGCGGATATCGTCCGGCCCGAGGACCGTCTGCGGGCCTTCTCGCTCAACTACTGGGCCATCAACCTCGGTTTCGCGATCTCCTCCGCCGCCGCCGGCCTCATCGCCGAGTACAGCTATCTCGCCGGTTTCGTCGGCGAGGCCGTGCTCACCCTCGTCTGCGCGGTGCTGGTCTTCGTCAAGCTGCCCGAGTCCCGCCCCGAGCGGAGCGCCGCGGCGGCGAAGAGCGAGCCCGGGATCGGTCTCGGTACGGTCCTGCGCGACGGCCGCTTCATGGGCGTCGTCGGGCTCTCCTTCCTCATCTCGCTGATCTTCATGCAGGGTTCGGTGGGCCTGCCGGTCGCGATGGGGCTGAGCGGCTGGTCCCCGTCCGACTACGGCTTCGTCATCGCGGCCAACGGCGTGCTGATCGTCGCCCTCCAGATCCCCGTCACCCGCTTCATCGAGCACCGCGACCCGCAGCGGCTGCTGGTGATCTCCGCCCTGCTCGCGGGGTACGGCTTCGGGCTCACGGCCTTCGCGGGCTCGATCGGGGTGTACGTGCTGACCGTCTGCGTGTGGACGCTGGCCGAGATCGTCAACTCCCCCACCCAGATGGGCCTCGTCGTCCGGTTCTCGCCGCTCCACGGCCGCGGCCGCTACCAGGGCGTCTACACCATGTCGTGGTCGGCCGCCGCGCTGATCGCCCCGCTGATGGCGGGATACGTCATCGACCGGTACGGCGCCGAGTGGCTGTGGGGTTCGTGCGCGGCGATCGGAACGGTGGCGGCGCTGGGGTACTGGCTGCTGATGCGCGGGCTCCCGGAAACCGCCCCGGAAGCCGCCCCGGACCCGGCGCAGGTACCGGCGCAGGCGCCGGAAGCGGAGACCTCGGCCGTCCCCGCCGCGTCCGAGGCCGCTCCCGCCACCTCCGCATCCGCACCCGCACCCGCACCCGCACCCGCACCCGCCCAGGGCTAGGGCGAGGGGGCGGTCGGAGCGCGGGCCCGGAACAGCGCAAGGGGCGCCCCCTGTGGCGCCCCTTGTGTCGCTCTTTCTAGATTTTCCCCTCGGGTGGCCCGTCCCGCACGCCGGAGGCGGACAGGGCTTCAGCGGTCGAGCGCGCGCTGCGCCTCGTACAGGTTCCGCGGGTGCACGGCGCCCGGCGAACCGTACGCCTCGATCCGTGAGTTGAGCTCCCCCGCGAAGTCCGGCACATCGGTCTGGTCGAACTCGCGAACCGTGGAGATGCCGACGGTCGCGCTGTACGGGGCGATGCCGTCGATCCGTACGAGACCGGCCCGCTCGTTGGTCACCGTGACGTTCCAGTGGGTGAAGCGTGCGCCGTACAGCGGCCCGGAGCTCGCGTCGCCGCCGTGCCGCCCGTTGTTGTTGACGGTGATGTCGGTGCGCACGTTCGCGAAGGGCATCCCGCGGTGCGTGTCGAAGGTCCCCATCCCCATGACGCCGCGCGACCAGACGTTGTGGCTGGACAGTCCCTCGACGTTGATGCCGTGCAGCTGGGTGCCGGCCGGCGCGGGCACGGTGCGCTCCTCGACGGCGAAGTCCTCGACGAGGTTGTCGTGCGCGCCCTCGCGGCAGAAGTACGGGTGGTGCGAGCCGCGGCCGGCGACCCGGGTGCGGCGCAGCGTGCAGGCGGAGGCGGCGACGAGCCCGAAGCCGTTGTCGACGTGCCGGACGGTGATGTCGTCGGCCCAGCAGTCGTACGCGCACTGGAAGGTGACGCCGTTGTAGCCCTTGTCCAGCAGGTGCGGCTGCTGCGGGGTCTCGACGGCTTCGAGCGTCAGTCCTTCGACGCCCGAGCCGGTCAGCGGCGCGACGTGGGTGGTCAGGCGCGGGTCCCATTCGGGGCGTACGTCGAGGGGCAGCGGCCGTTCGAGCGCGACGGTGTTCCCCTTGACGGCCCGGATCCGTACGGGCCATTCGTAGGGGACGTAGCTGGTCAGCTTGGCCTTGTCGTCCCAGACGTACGCCTCGGGGCCCGGTCCGCCGCCGGCCATGTGCTCCAGCAGCGTGTGCGCCGTGTCGTCGGCGAGGCGCAGCAGGACGAGCTGTCCCGGCCGCAGCGCCGACGGGTCGTCGACGGTGACGGCGCGGTCGCCGCGCCGGGCGGGGCGAACGGCGGTGAGGCTGTCCCATTCGTCGCGCTTGTTGCCCGTCCAGCCCTCGAACGGCCACTCCCTGGCCCGGATGGCCGCGGTGAGACTCTCGTAACGGCCCTGCGGGCAGAGCCAAATGAGGCCGCCCGCCCAGGACCAGCTCGACTTGTCGCCGCCGTAGCGACTGCCGTACGGGCCGATGAGCTCGGTCAGGTTCTTGGTCGCCACGAGTTTCGTCCGGCCGCTGCCGGCGCCGCGCAGGACGACGTTGCTGTGGCCGATCCGGATGACGTCGTCGATGCGGTACGTCCCGGGCGGGATGGTGACCGTGCCGCCGCCGCGCTCACCGGCAGCGGCGACGGCACGGTTGATCGCGGGCGCGGCGTCCGTGGAGCCGTCGTTCAGGGCGCCGTATCGGAGGACGTCGGCCACGACGCGCCGCCGGGGGAAGTGCGCCGATCCGCCGCGCTGTCCCGCCCGTGCGACGAAGGGGATCTGGGGGTGGTCGTACGGATTGCGGGCGAACTCCCGCCAGAGCTCGGCGGTCCCCGGCCGCGGCGCGGCCGAGGCCGCCGCTGCCCCGGCTCCGCCGCTCGCGGCGACGGCCGCGACGGCGATCGCGCCACCGAGCAGGCCCCGCCTGGTCAACCCCTCCATACGCCCCCACCTTCCACGCATGTGAACGACGTTCAGGTTTGCGTCGGCGGTGAGCATGCCACGGCCTCGGCCGGGCGCGGAAGGGGTTGAGCGGAAGGGAAGGTGATCCCGGTCAGTCCGACGGGCGTCGGGTCGGATGAGGCTGGGTCAGATGCGTGAACGCATCGAGGTTACGGGTCGACTCCCCCCGCGCCACCCGCCACGCGTACTCCTTGCGGATCGCGCTCGCGAAGCCCAGCTCAAGCAGGGAGTTGAAGCCGCCGTCCGCCGCCTCCAGGACCGCGCCCAGCAGCCGGTCCAGTTCGTCCGGGGTGACGACCGCGAGCGGGAGCCTGCCCACGAGGTAGATGTCGCCGAGCGGATCGACCGCGTAACTCACGCCGTACAGCTTGAGGTTGCGCTCCAGCAGCCAGCGGTGGACACCCGCCTCGTTCTCGTCCGGGTGGCGGATGACGAAGGCGTTCAGGGACAGCGAGTGCCGGCCGACGAGGAGGGAGCAGGTCGTCGCGAGCTTGCGGGTGCCGGGCAGCGTGACGACGTACGAACCCGGTGCGGGGCTCTCCCACTCCAGCTCGGCGTCCTTGAGGTACGTCTCGACGACCTCGTTGGTCTGCCGCGCGTCAGCCATGGTGGGAGCGTACGCGACGGCGGTGCTCGTGCATCGCCGCGGTGTACACGTCCGCCGTGGCCGAGGCCGCCGTGGCCCAGCCGAAGCCGCGGGCGTGGCGGGCGGCCGCCGCGCCCATCCGGTCCGTCAGCCGCTGGTCGTCGACGAAGCGGCGCAGCGCGCGGGCGTAGTCCGCCGGATCGTGCCCCGGCACGAGGAAGCCGGTCTCACCGTCGCGCACCGCCACCGGAAGGCCCCCGACGCGGGCCGCGACGACCGGTGTGCCGGTGGCCTGCGCCTCGATGGCACACAGTCCGAAGGACTCGCTGTACGAGGGCATGACCAGCACGGACGCGGCGCGGAACCAGTCCGCGAGCCGGTTCTGCGCGACCGGCGGGCAAAACCGTACGACATCGGTGATGCCGAGCCGCGCCGCGAGCTTCTGCAGGCCCTCCGGCTTGGCGAGACCGCTGCCGCTCGGGCCGCCGACCACCGGCACGACCAGGCGGGAACGGAGCGAGGGGTCCTCGTCGAGCAGCAGCGCCACCGCGCGCAGCAGCACGTCGGGGGCCTTCAGCGGCTGGATGCGGCCGGCGAAGAGCGGGATCACGGCGTCCTGCGGGAGGCCGAGGCGGGCACGGGCGGCGGCCCGGCCGTCGGCCGTGCGGAAGCGCTCCAGATTGACGCCGGGGTGGACGACGGCGACCTTCGCCGGGTCGGCTTCGTAGTGGCGGACCAGCTCGGCCGCCTCCTCCGCCGTGTTGGCGATCAGCCGGTCCGCGGCCTCGACTATCTGGGTCTCGCCGATCACCCGGGCCGGCGGCTCGGGGGTGTCGCCCTCGGCGAGCGCGGCGTTCTTGACCTTGGCCATGGTGTGCATGGCATGGACCAGCGGGACGCCCCAGCGCTCGGCGGCCAGCCAGCCGACGTGGCCGGAGAGCCAGTAGTGGGAGTGGACGAGGTCGTAGTGGCCGGGGCGGTGGCCCGCCCACGCCTGCATCACGCCGTGCGTGAAGGCGCACAGCTGGGCGGGGAGGTCCTCCTTGGCCAGGCCCTCGTAGGGTCCCGCGTCCACGTGGCGTACGAGCACACCGGGCGTGAGCTCGACCACCGGGGGCAGTCCGCCCGTGGTCGCGCGGGTGAAGACCTCCACTTCGACGCCGACGGCGGCGAGCCGCTTGGCGAGCTCCACGATGTAGACGTTCATCCCGCCCGCGTCGCCGGTGCCCGGCTGGTGGAGCGGGGAGGTGTGGACGCTGAGCATGGCGACACGGCGGGGCTTGCGGTGCTGACCGGGAAACCGCAGCCGGGGCGGGGCCGCAAGGGTTCCGGCGAGCCGGGACACGTACTGGCTCACGTGGACGGTCCTCTCCGGGGGCTGGGGTCCGGGACTCGGGCCCCTCGTCTCGGGCATGTCAGAGCAAGGGCACGCACCGCCCTTCAAGCCCGTCAACAGCGGAACCGACCCTTTCATTTCCCCTTTGCCCAATCATTGCCAAGGCCGGCCGGAGCATTGCCAAGGCCGGCCGGCCTCCCGGGCCCGTACCCTCGTTCCCATGCCGCCGCACCCCACCACCACGCTCACGACCCGCCCTGCGGGCGCGTCGAGCCGCCCCGTGGGGGCAGTGACCCGGGGGACCACCAATCCGAACCGGCTGCGCCGTATGGACCGCTGGATCGCCGCCGTGCACGGCCCCGCGCTGCGCCGCTCGACCGCCGCCCCGGTCGCGGTGGACCTCGGGTACGGGGCCGCCCCCTGGACCGCCGTGGAGCTGCTGGAGCGGCTGCGCGGCGCCGAGCCCCGCACCGAGGTCGTCGGCATAGAGATAGAACCCGCCCGGGTCGCCGCCGCGCGCCCGTACGAGCGCGCCGGGCTGCGCTTCCTCCACGGCGGCTTCGAGATACCGCTGCCGGAGCCGGAGCGGCCGCTGCTCATACGGGCGGCGAACGTGCTGCGCCAGTACGAAGAGGACCAGGTCGCCGCGGTCTGGGAGCGGCTGTGCGCCCGTCTCGCCCCGGGCGGACTGCTGGTCGAGGGGACGTGCGACGAGATAGGACGGCGCCATGTGTGGGTGGCGCTCGGGCCCGAGGGGCCGCGGACGGTGACCTTCGCCACGCGGCTGGGCTCGCTGGCCCGGCCGTCGGACCTGGCGGAGCGGCTGCCCAAGGCGCTGATCCACCGCAATGTGCCGGGCGAGCCGGTCCACGCGTTCCTGCGCGACTTCGACCGGGCATGGGCGGCCTCGGCGCCGTACGCCTCGCTGGGCGCGCGCCAGCGCTGGATCAGGACCGCGCGGGAACTGTCGGCCGACTGGCCGCTGACCGGGACGGGTACGGATGGGCTACGGCGGTGGCGGCAGGGCGAAATCACCGTGAACTGGTCAGCCCTGGCGCCCAACTCCCGCTGAACGTGCGGCGACGGGGGCTGCGCGGGGAACGCTCGGCGGGTTTTGTTCGTCTCTGACGGATGGTTACGGATGTGGGGGGTCACGCGCGTGCCTCTGTCGTTTTGCGCGTGTGCGTGGCACCATCACGACGTCCGCGCGTAAGTTACTGACGGTAAATCACATTTTGCCTTTGCATGAGGGGGAGCTCGTGAACCGACGCCACCGCGCCGCCGCCGCGATCGCCGTGGTCTGCGCCGTCACGCTGCTGGCGGCACCGGGACACGCCTTCGCCGCGCCGTCACCGCCCGAGCCCCCGGCCACGGCCCCGCCCGCCGCCGGACAGGGCGCCGGAAAGAAGAGCCTTGAGGACGTCCGCCTGGAGATCGACGGCCTCTACGCCGCGGCTGCCTCCGCGACCGACGCGTACAACCTCGCCGAGGAGCGGACCAGGAAGCAGTCGACCGAGATCGTCAAGCTGGCCCAGGAGATCGTGAAGGGCCAGGACAGGATCGCCGACCTCAAGCAGCGCGCCGGCGCCGCGGCCCGCGCGCAGTACCGCGGCGGCGGGCTGCCGCCCGAGGCCCAGCTGATGCTCACCGACGACCCCCAGCTCTTCCTCGACGGCATCGGCCGCTTCCAGCAGGGCCAGAAGGCGACGAAGGACCTGATCGCCGAAGTCGAGGAGACCCAGGCCTCCTTGGCGGCGTACACCAAGGAGGCCGGTGCCCAGTGGACCCGGCTGGAGGCCGACCGGGTCAAGCAGGAGAAGGCCAGGAAGCAGATCAACGAACGGATCGCGGAGGCCAAGAAGATCGAGGCCAGGCTGGCGAAGGAGGAGCGCGAGCGGCTGCTCGAACTGGAGCGGCAGGCCGCGTACCGGGCCCAGACCGCCTGGCTGAGCTCCGGCGTCCTGAAGAACGCGAAGGGCAGCGCGAGCGCGCAGGGCAGGAAGGCCATCGCCTTCGCCACCGCGCAGATCGGCAAGCCCTACGTGTGGGGCGCGGAGGGCCCCGGCTCGTACGACTGCTCGGGGCTGACGTCCCAGGCGTGGGCGGCGGCCGGACGCGGCATCCCGCGGACCTCGCAGGAGCAGTGGCGGCTGCTGCCGCGCGTGGACGTCAAGGACATGCGGCCGGGCGACCTGATCATCTACCACGCCGACGCGAGCCACGTCGGGATGTACGTGGGCGACGGGGCGATCGTGCACGCGCCGCGGCCGGGCCGGCATGTGACGCTGGCGGGCGCCGGGTCGATGGCGATCCTCGGGGTCGTCCGCCCCGACAAGTAGCCCGTCCCCCGCGGCTGGACGGGCAGCGGCGCGCCCCCCGCGCGGACGGGCAGCCCGTCCCCCGCGCGAGCGGCAGCCCGTCCCCCATGCGGACAAGTAGCCGTCGCACAGGGCGGTATGCGCGGTTTGCGCTCCTTGCCGCGACAAACGCACCCATGTACGTCTGTTACCGTCGTTGCCACCGATGACGTGAGCGGGACCACGTAACTGCCGCCACAGTGAGCCGGGTCACGCGGCGTCAGCGTGACACCCGTCACCCGTGGCGGGTGACGTTCGTCATCACCGCCCGGGCAACTACCTCCCGATGCGCGGCATATGCCAACCGATCTTCGCGGAAGACCATTCCGCTGCACCGTCCCCTACCGCTATGGTCCCCGTCTGGCGGGACGTCGTTCGTCGACCTGCCGCGCCCTCGGGGGGAGGGAAGGAAACCAGACCGATGCCCGTACCCGTTCCGCGCCAGCGGACCGGTTCACCCGTATCCGTACCGGCCGCCCGCCCGGCCACCGCACCGCCCGCAGCCCCGGCACCCGCCGCGGGCACCCCCGTCGACGCCGTGACGGACACCGCCACGGACGCCGTCACCGGGACCGCGGGCGGCGGTGACCTCACCCTCCTCGTCATCGAGGACGACCCCGCGGGCACCTTCACCGTCCCCGAACTGCTCGGCGCGGCCGGCACCCGCGTCCGTATCCGCACCGCCCGCAACCTCACCGAGGCCGAGCGGCTGCTCACGGACGACGTCCACTGCATCCTCGTCGACCTGGCGCTGCCGGCGCCCGGCCGGGTGCGCGACGGCGAGGAGGCCGACGAGCTCGCCGTCCTGCGGCATCTGCTGCGCCTCGCGCCGCACCACGCCGTGCTGGCGCTGACCGCGGAGGCGGACATCGAGCGCGCGGCCGAGGCGGTACGCGTCGGCGCCCAGGACTTCCTTCTCCGGGACGAGCTGGACGGCAGGCTGCTGAGCCGCGCCATCCGGTACGCGGTCGCGCGCAAGCGCGCCGACAGCGCCCAGGTGAAGCTGGCCGAGTCCCGGGTGCGGGCGCAGGAGAACGCCCGGCTGGAGCGCGGCCTGCTGCCCACCCCGCTGCTCCAGGGCTCGGACCTGCGCTTCGCGGCCCGCTACCGGCCCGGGCGCTCCCGTGCCCTGCTCGGCGGCGACTTCTACGACACCGTCCGCACCCCGGACGGCACGGTCCACGCGATGATCGGCGACGTCTGCGGCCACGGCCCCGACGAGGCCGCGCTCGGCGTGGAGCTGCGGATCGCCTGGCGGGCGCTGACCTTCGCGGGCCTGTGCGGCGACGAGCTGCTCTCCACGCTCCAGCAGGTGCTGGAGCACGAGCGGGAGAGCGAGGAGATCTTCGCGACGCTCTGCACGGTCGACATCGCCCCTGACGGACGCCGCGCCGGTCTGTGCCTGGCCGGCCACCCGTCCCCGCTGATCGCCCGCCAGGGCCGCCCCGCGCAGCTGCTGCCGTACGAGAACGGCGGTCCGGCGCTGGGCCTGCTGCCGAAGGCGCGCTGGCCGCGCCGCCAGGTCGAGCTGGGCGGTGCGTGGAGCCTCATGATGTACACGGACGGGCTCATAGAGGGCCGTGTCTCGCCGGGCGGGGAGCGCCTGGGCCAGGACGGCATGGTCGACATGATCAACCGCCGGCTCGCGGCCGGACTCCGCGGCGAGGCGCTGCTGGAGGCCGCGGTGGCGGAGGTGCGGGAGCTGAACGGCGGCGACCTGACGGACGACGTGGCGGTGCTGCTGCTGGACCGGACGCGGGGCTGAGCTCCTCCCCCGACTCCCGCCGCTCCTCCCCGGGCGGGCGCCTCGGCGGCTACCGCCCGCCGTTGTACGGACCGTAGGGCCCGTCGCTGCTCGACCCGCCGCTCCGGCCGCGCCCGCCGCCGGAGACCTGCCGGAGCGCGGGCCGCACGTCGACCAGGAAGACGATCGTCGCGACCAGCCCGGCGAGCTGCAGGAACAGGAACGGCACGAAGAGATTCACCGCGACCGCGACGCCCAGCAGGATCAGCCAGAACATCTTGGTCTGCTTGTCCGCGGCCCGGTAGGCGTCCTCGCGCGCGAACACGGCGATGCCCAGCGCGACCACCGCGAGAACGAGCATCGCCAGATAGAGCAGCGAGAGGAACGTCCCGAATCCTTCGAGCAACATGCTGAGCACCGCCTAGTGCCTAGTGGGTGGTGTACGACGTGTCTGCACGACGCCTGCTTACGGCCTCGCGGCCAACGTACTCCTACGTACCCCGACAACGGGCCGGACACCTGTGAGGTGCCCGGCCCGTTCGTCCGAGGTCCGCCGTGCTCGCTGTCCGCTTGCCCGGCCTGCTCCGCGCCTGCTTCGCTTACTGTCCGCTACTCCCTGCTACTTCCCGTTACTTCCCGGCGGAAGGGCTGGACTTCTTCGCGGCAGGCTTGCGGACCGGCGCCTTGCGCGGAGCCGGGGTGGCGGCCTTCGCCTGGCCCGCCGGAGCGGCCTTGGCCTGGGGCGCCTTGGCCTCGGCCTTCACGGCGGTGCCGTTCGCCTTGCCCTGGTCCTTCTTCGGCTCGTCGGCGTCGGGCTCGACGGCGATCGCGATCTCGGTGATCTCCTCGGCGGCCTCGCCGCGCCACGTCTTGACGGTCTGCTCGCCGTGCTCGGCGACCTTCTCGTACGTCTCACGGGCCCGCACGGCGTACTCGGCGGCCACGCCCACGCCCCGCAACGCGAGGTCCTGAGCGCTCTCGCCCAGCTTCTTCAGATCGGTGTCGAGGTTCCCGAGCACCTCGGTCACCTTGGCCTGCACGGTGGCCTGGGCCTCCTTGGCCTGCTCGGTGACCTTCGCCTGCACGGCCTTCGGGTCGGTCTCCCGCACCTTCTCCAGCCGCGCGGGCGCCTCGGCCCGCAACTGCTCGATCAGCGCGGGCACCTTCTTGGCCTGCTGCACGGCGAGGTCGGCCGTACCGGCCGCGAAGTAGAGGGGGGTCGGGTCGGTGAACGTCTTGCGCAGGTCATCAGCGATGGCCATGACTGTGGTCCTCCCGGATCGCAGAGTCGGTGGGTGGTTCACGTACGGGGTCCTGCGGGTTGTTCTGCACCACTGCCTCCCCCGGAGACTCCGTCCTGGGAGGTGCCCCCAGCCGTGCGGGGGCCGTCATCGGTGGCGTCCTTATCCGTATCGGCGTCGAAGCCGTTCTCCTTGCGGAACGAGTCGTAGATCTGCAGAAGAACCTGCTTCTGCCGCTCGTTGATCGACGGGTCGGCAAGGACGACGGCCCGCGTCTCCAGCTCGTCCCGCTCCCGCTCGTCCAGAATCCCGGCCCGCACGTACAGCGTCTCGGCCGAGATCCGCAGCGCCTTCGCGACCTGCTGCAACACCTCGGCGCTGGGCTTGCGCAGCCCGCGCTCGATCTGGCTGAGGTACGGATTCGACACCCCGGCGGCGTCGGCGAGCTGCCGCAGGGAGAGCTGCGCGGAGCGCCGCTGCTCGCGGAGGTACTCGCCGAGGTTGCCGACGTTGAGTGATGCCATGGATCGATACTGCGACATTGGCGCTAACTTTTGCAAGCACCCGCTTGCAAAAGTGCGCCCTGTCACTGCGACGGGCCACATCACCGTCGACCACCGAACTGGTGTTCATCGGAGGGCGGTCGGCGCGGCTGGATGTCGACGCGGCTCCGGTCCTCGTCGAACGGCTTGCCCCCGATCAGCCCCTGACGATGCAGAAGGGATGTCCCGCCGGGTCGGTGAGGACCCGCCACCTCTCCTCATGCGGCTGGTGATCCGGCTTGCCCGCGCCCAACTCCAGCAGCCGGGCCTCGGCCTCGTCCAGGTCCATGACGTCGAAGCAGAGGTGAAGCTGCTGGGGAACGGTCGGGTCGGGCCAGCTCGGAGGCCGGTGGTCGTCGACCCGTTGAAAGCCGATGACGAGTCCGTCCTCACGGGTGAGGCCGGCGAAGTCGGCGTTCGACTCCGGGTGGGGTTCGAGGCCGGTGGCCTGCTGGTAGAACGCCGCCAGCGCCGGCGGATCCGGGCAGTCCAGCGTTATCGCGCTCAACGTCATCTGCGGGGGCATGGCTCTCCGGGCCGATCGGCGCACTTTCGGGACGCACACCCTAGAGGCTGCTGGGACTGAAGGGCTCAGCAGCCGGTCACGATCGGTGCGCCGGGAATCGAACGCAGGTCGAGCGGAGTGCGTGAGATCCCGGCCGATCGGTGCCGTGTGCGGTGGGTGCGGGCCCGCGCCGAGGAACTGCCCGCAGGTCTGGGCACGTTCACCGTCGCGGTCTTCGGCCAGTCCTTCCACTGGATGGATCGCGACCTGGTGGCTGCGACCGTCCGGGAGATGCTCCGGCCGGGCGGAGCGCTGGTGCACATCTCGGACCTGAAGACGGAGGCGGAGGCGGAGGCGGAGGCGGAGGCGGAGGCAGAGGCGGAGGCGGGGACGGGGGCAGAGACCCGGGCCGTCGACGGTCCTCCGCACCCGGCAGTGCCGTATGCGGCTCTGGAAGAGCTGGTCAAGCACTACCTGGGCCGGTACGACGGGCCGGGCGAGGAGTACTGCCGCACGGAACGCCCGGCGGCGAGGCGGCGGTGCTGATCCGGGCGGGGTTCTCCGGTCCCCGGCGCCTTGTCGTTCCCGGCGGGCAGGTGCTGGAACGCACGGTCGACGATGTCGTCGCGTCGGTCTTCTCGATGTCGTTCTCGGCGCCGCACCTGTTCGGCACGCGCCGCGGCGACTTCGAGGCCGACCTCCGTCGACTCTTGGCGGAGTTCTCCCCTGCGGGCCGGTTCTCCGAACGCCTGCCCAGCACCGAGGTCTTCGTCTGGGGGAACGACCACGCGTGATCGCACCCCGTACGCCTCACTCGGCCAGGAACGCCGCAGTCGCCGCCACGAACCGGTCGGCGTCGTCGAGCCACGGGAAGTGCCCGGCGCCGGGCTGGACGACCAGGTCCGCGTGGGGGAACAGGCCGGCGAACTCGGCCATCGCACCGGGCGGCGAGTTCAGGTCGACCTCACCGGCGAGCAGGAGCACCGGCGACGTGAAGCGGGCGAGTGCGGCGCGGGTGGCGGGCGGGTCGAAGGCGCCGTCGGCGCCGAAGACGGCCGCGGCCTCCTTGTTCCTCTGGCCGTCCTCGGCGGCCCGGAAGGTCCGGGCCGTGTCGTCCCAGCGGCCGTACCAGAACGGGGCAATGGCCTGGAAGTCGTCGGCGGTCCCCCTGCCGGCGAGGATCGTCTCCAGCGCCGCGTACGCCGCCGGGAACCACGGCTCGTCCCGGCGGAGCAGCGCCGTCTCGTGCCGGAGGTCACCCGTGACCGTGATGCCGACCGCCGCGACGCTCGGTGTGATCAGCGCGAGCTTGCCGACGCGTTCCGGATGGCGCTCCGCGTACAGCACGGCCAGGTTCGCACCGGCGGAGTGCCCCAGCAGGTCCGTCCGGTCGCGGCCCAGGTGCTCGCGCAGGGCCTCCACGTCGTCGACGAGCCGGTCGCAGCGGTAGGACGCGACGTCCTCCGGTGTCGCCGAGCGGCCGGTGCCCCGGAGATCCGGCACGATCAGCTGCCGGTGCCCGGAGAGGCCGCCGAGCTCCCCGAGGTACACGGAGTCCTGCATCGGCCCGCCGGGCAGGCAGACCACCGGAGGACCGTCCCCGACGACGCGGTAGGCCAGCTCGGTCCCGTCGTACGCGGTGAAGGCAGGCATGGCGAAGACCATGTCAGCGGCGGGAGGGCGAAGCAACCGGGTTCCCCGGCGCACCACGTCGCTGCGGTACTTCTGCCGCGGCGCGGGACTTTTACGCCGTGCGAGACCCTCGCCGCCACAGACGCGCCGCCGCCGTTTGACTTCGAGTGCGCTCCAGTCCTTAGCGTCGAAACATGACGACTCCACAGCACAAGATCGGCTCTGGCTTCGGAGCACGCAGCACCACTCAGGACGTCCTGCACGGGATCGACCTCACCGGCAAGCTCGCGATCGTCACCGGCGGCTACTCCGGCCTGGGACGGGAGACGACGCGTGCGCTGGCCGGCGCCGGCGCCCATGTCGTCGTGCCGGCCCGGCGCCGCGCGGTCGCCGAGGAGGCGGTCGCGGGCCTGGGCAGTGTGGAGGTCGACGAGCTCGACCTGGCCGACCTCGACAGCGTCCGCGCCTTCGCGGACCGGTTCGTGGCCTCCGGCCGGCCCATCGACCTCATGATCAACAACGCCGGGATCATGGCCGCGCCCGAGACCCGCGTCGGACCGGGCTGGGAGGCGCAGTTCGCGACCAACCACCTCGGCCACTACGCCCTGGTCAACCGGCTCTGGCCGGCGCTCGCACCTCGCGACCGGCGCGAAGGGGCGCGCGAGGGAGCACGCGTCGTCTCGGTGTCCTCCCGGGGCCACCAGCTCTCGGACATCCGCTGGGACGACCCCCACTTCGAACGCGGCTACGACAAGTGGCAGGCGTACGGGCAGGCGAAGACGGCGAACGTCCTCTTCGCCGTCCGGCTCGACGCGCTCGGCCGGGACTTCGGCGTACGGGCGTTCGCGAACCACCCCGGCGAGATCATGACCGAGCTGGCCTGCCATCTCGCCAAGGAGGAGATGATCGCCGCCGGCTGGATCGACGAGGACGGCAACCCGACGGACCGCGGTTTCAAGACCCCCGAGCAGGGCGCGGCGACGCAGGTCTGGGCCGCGACCTCCCCGCAGCTCGCGGGCGCGGGCGGCGTGTACTGCGAGGACTGCGACATCGCGGAGCCGAGGGACGAGGGCCCGGCCGCCATGGGGCAGCTCGGTGACGGCGTACGGACGTACGCGACCGACCCCGAGGCGGCGGCGCGCCTGTGGCGGCTGTCGGCGGAGCTGACCGGGGTGGACGCCTTCGCGAAGGCGCCCTGACCCGGGGCCCGGATGCAGGGCCCGGATGCAGGGCCGGTGACAGGGGCCGAGGACGGGGTGAGGGGGTCGGGGACGGGGCCGAGACCGGGAACGGGGCCGGGGACGGGGGCCTCGGCAGCCTGGGAGCGGCGCCAGTAAGTCCGCTTCCGGATAATCCGTCACGGATCGAATTGTTACGCTGGCACCATGACCGCCATGACACCCGCCCGCACCTCCCCCGACCTGTCCTTCCTGCTCGACCACACCAGCCACGTGCTGCGCACCCAGATGGCGGCCGCGCTCGGCGAGATCGGACTGACCGCGCGGATGCACTGCGTCCTCGTGCACGCACTGGAGGAGGAGCGCACACAGGCGCAGCTCGCGGAGATCGGGGACATGGACAAGACCACGATGGTGGTGACGGTGGACGCGCTCGAAGAGGCCGGGCTCGCCGAGCGGCGACCGTCCCGCCGGGATCGGCGGGCGCGGATCATCGCCGTGACCGAGGAGGGCGCCCGGGCCGCGGAGCGGAGCCGGCGGATCGTCGACCGCGTCCACGCGGAGGCGCTGGCCACGCTCGCGGAGGGGGACAGGGAAACGCTGCTGCGGGCCCTGCGCCAGCTGGCGGGCGAGGCCCTGGCGACCCCGGCCGAGAGTGCGCGGCCGGCCCGGCGGGCGCGGCAGCGCGGATGATCCGGGCCCCGGGCGTCGGTGAACGTCCCCACAGGCATCGATAAATCCGAGAAAGATAGTCTGCAACAAAACCATCTGTTACGGTCTCTCTGTCATGCTGTCCCGGCCCCTGCGGTCCGACAGGAGAGCTCCGTGTCCCGCGACTCCTTCGCCTCTGCCGCACCACCCGCCGCCCAGACCGTCCCGGCCACACCGCCCACCCTGGCCACCCCAGCCACCCCGGCCACCGCGGCCACCGCGGCCACCGCCACCAGCACATCCCCCCGACGGCCGTCCCGATGGCTCGCCCTCGCCACCATCGCCACCGCCACGCTCATGACGATCCTGGACGGCAGCATCGTGACGGTGGCCCTGCCCGCCATCCAGGACGACCTGCGTTTCTCCCCCGCCGCCCTCAGCTGGGTGGTCAACGCCTATCTGATCGCCTTCGGCAGTCTGCTGCTGCTCGCCGGGCGTCTCGGCGATCTCATCGGCCGCAAGCGGATGTTCCTGGGCGGCACCGCCGTCTTCACCGCGGCCTCGCTGCTCGCGGGCATCGCCACCACCCCGGGCGTGCTGCTGGCCGCCCGCTTCCTCCAGGGCGTCGGCAGCGCGATGGCCTCGGCGGTCGGCCTCGGCATCCTCGTCACCCTCTTCACGGAGCCCGGGGAGCGCGCCAAGGCGATCGCCGTCTTCAGTTTCACCGGCGCCGCCGGGGCGTCGCTGGGCCAGGTGCTCGGCGGCGTGCTCACCGACGCGCTCGACTGGCACTGGATCTTCTTCATCAACCTGCCGATCGGCCTCGCGGCTCTCGCGGTCGGCGTGCCCGTCCTCCCCGGCGACCGCGGGCTCGGCCTGCGGGCGGGAGCCGACCTCATCGGTGCGCTGCTCGTCACCGCCGGGCTGATGCTCGGGATCCACACCGTCGTCAAGGCGGAGGAGTACGGCTGGGCCTCACCGCACACCCTCGGCCGGGGCGCCCTCGCCCTCGTCCTGCTCGCCGCGTTCACCGCCCGCCAGGCCACCGCCCGCACCCCGCTGATGCCCCTGCGGCTCCTCCGCTCGCGCGGCGCCTCGGGCGCGAACCTCGTCCAGCTGCTGATGGTGGCCGCCCTCTTCTCGTTCCAGCTGCTCGTCGCGCTCTACCTCCAGCGGGTCCGCGGATACGGCGCCCTCGAAACCGGGCTCGCCATGCTGCCGGCGGCGGCCGTGATCGGTGTGGTGTCCCTCGGCGTCTCCGCCCGGCTGATCGCCCGCTTCGGCGAGCGCGCGGTCCTGCTCACCGGACTGCTGCTCCTGGGCGCGCTCCTCGGGCTCCTGACCCGACTGCCCGTAGACGCGAACTACGCCGTCGACCTGCTGCCGGTGATGCTGCTCGCCGCCGGTTTCGGCCTCGCCCTGCCCGCGCTGACCTCCCTCGGCATGTCCGGCGCGAGCGAGGAGGACGCCGGACTCGCATCCGGTGTCTTCAACACCACCGCACAGATCGGCATGGCCGTCGGCGCCGCGGTGCTCTCCACCCTCGCCGCCTCCCGCACCGGAAGCAGGCTCGCGGCGGGCGCCGGCCAGGCCGAGGCGCTGACCAGCGGCTACCACCTCGCCTTCGCCACCGGGGCCGGGCTCATCGGCGCCGCGTTCGTGGTCGCGTACGCCGTACTGCGTCCTCGTCGCCCCCGTCACCCTCGTCGGCCCCGTCGCTCTCGTCGTCCTCGTACGGCCCGCCGTGTCGAAAGCGGCGTCTCCCGTTCGACGCAATAGGCAGGAAGAGCAACGCGGGACGAGCAGCCCGCACGAGGCAGGAACAGGCAGGAACAGGAGACGCCATGACGAACGTGACCGCGGATCTGATGATGTCGCTCGACGGCTTCATCGCCGGCCCCAACGCCGGCGTCGGCAACCCCGGCGGCGACGGCGGCGAGGCCCTCCACGCCTGGATGGCGGAGCTGGCCAGCTGGCGCGAGCGCCAGGGGCTGTCCGGCGGTGCGCACAACCGCGACTCCGAGCTCGTCGGCGAGTGGTTCGACGCGACGGGCGCGGTGGTCATGGGCCGGACGATGTTCGACTCGGGTGAGAAGTACTGGGGCGACAACCCGCCCTTCCGCACCCCGGTGTTCATCCTGACCCACCGCCCCCGTCCGGTCGAGGTGAAGCAGGGCGGCACCACCTACACCTTCGTCACCGACGGCATCCACAGCGCCCTCGACCAGGCCAGGGCCGCCGCCGGCACCCGTAACGTCGACATCGCGGGCGGCGCCGCCACCGTGCAGCAGTTCCTCCGCGCGGGGCTGCTGGACGAGCTCCAGCTCCATGTGCTCCCGGTCCTCTTCGGCGAGGGCCTGCGCCTCTTCGACCACCTGGGCGTGCTCCACCAGGAGTTGGAGCCGCTCAGGGTGGTCCGCACGCCGAACGCGACGCATCTGAAGTACCGCCTCGTCAAGCCCCCGACGGCGTAGTGCGCCCCTTCAGCGCCCGGAAGCCCCGGCGGGGACGGACGGGGCGGCGGGGACGGCGGGGACGGCCTCGGCCCCTGACCGCTTGTGCCAGGCGGTCAGGGCGTTCCCGATCTCCCACGCGCTCGGCACCGCCGCAAGCCCCAGGGGTCTCGCGGCCGCCGCCAGCACGTCGTGCAGCCGGGCCGCCGTACGGTCCAGCAGCGGCCGGTCCGGTTCGGCGGCGGCGGCGAGGGTGAGGGCCGAGCGGATGGTGTCGGTGAAGACGGACTGGGCCCGCTTGAAGTCCAGCAGCCGGTCCAGGTCCTCGTACCAGCCGGCGGAGCCTCCGGGCAGCGCCTCCTCCACGGCGGCCGCCCAGGCACGGGTGACCTCGGCGGCCTGGGCGGCGGGGTAGCGCATGAGGTGGAGATGGGTGGCCAGGTCGTAGAGGGGATCGCCGACCATGGCCAGCTCCCAGTCGATCGTCCACACCTTGCCGTGTCCGTCCAGGATGAGGTTCTCCCGGTGCAGATCGCCGTGGAGCAGGCAGAACGGCCGCCGGGTCAGCCCGGAGACGCGCCGCCTCAGGTGGTGCAGTGCGGCATCGGTGATGCCGAGTTCGGTGAAGATCTCGCCGTACTCGGCGGAGTTCTCGCGCAGGACGCGCTCTTCGACGAAGAGGACCAGACGCTCCAGGAAGCCCTGGGTGTCGCCGTCGTGGGGGCGGTCGGCCGATTCGCAGGTACGGTCGGCCGCGAGGTTGCCGGCGCGGACGGCCGCCAGTTCGCTCACCAGCCGCATCAACTGACGGACGACGTCCGCGGGGAGCGGGCCCGCGTGCCCGAACGCCTCGCCGAGCGTGGCACCTTCGACGAAGCGCTGAAGCGAGACGCCGCCGGTCTGGAGGACGATCCCCGGAAGGCTGCTGATGCGCCCTCTGAGGGCCTGGACGAGGCCCTCCTCGGACTTGAAGCACCGGCGGTCGAACCAGAGGAGCCCGGCCCTGGGCTCACGGCACTTCACCGGTACCGGCAGGCCCGTCTCGGGGGACACCACCGGGAAGAAGTACGTCTCGTGATGGGAGCCGCGGAAGGGCCCCTTGATGCAGTGCGGGTCTACGTGCAACTCGTCGGCGGGGGCAGGGCGACGCGTCGCGGACACCGGTTCGGCGACCATGGTGCACCCTAGCGCTTCCCACGGTGGCGGCCGGCCAGGCATCGCCGGGCCGCCTCTTGCCGGTCCGGGGGATGTGCGCGGGGTGCGGCAGGTCTCAAGGCCGCCCCAGCGTCCGTACGGCCTGAAGCAGGGGCTCCAGCGACTCCACGACCATCGGCGCACCCGCCTTCCACAGCCGTGCGGTGCGGTGCTCGCCGCGGCCGTACCCGAGGAAGCGGACGCCCGCCTCGCGGGCCGCGTACAGGTCGGCCGGGGTGTCACCGATCATCAGCGACGCGGCGGGGTCCGCGCCGAGGGAGTCCAGGGCCCGGCGGACGCAGTCCGGGTCGGGCTTCAGGAGGCGGGGGTCGCCGGTGCGGCCGTGGATGTGCGGGGCGAAGCACTCACGCAGCCCGCGGCCGGTGAGGTACTCCTCCGCCACCCGCGGGGAGTTGTTCGTGGCGACGGCGAGGCCCACCCCGATCGCGCTCCAGGTCCGTATCAGCGGATCCGCGTACGCGGTGGGCCAGGAGGTCCGTGTGGCCTGGAGCTCCTCGCGGGTGAGCTCCGCCTCCAGCTCCCCGACGAGTCCGCTGCCCGGATGGTCCCGGCTCACGGCACGCAGCACGGCGTGCGGATCTCCCGCCTCGTCCTCGGCCAGCCGCACCGCGGCCCCGCGCGCCCGCAGCCACTCCACCAGGCCGGCGGCGACGGTGCGCGGGGGATGGCGCGCGAAGAGATGGCAGATGGGGCCGTCGAAGTCGAAGAGGACGTACTCCGCGCCGCTGATCAGATCCTCGATGCTCTCGGCCACCGTGTGTGCCGCCTGTTTCGCTTGTTTCGCCAGTTCCGCTTGTTTCGCTTGTTCCGCCTGTTCCGTGGTCACTAGGAGAGTGTCAGGTCCGAGGCGATGGTGTTCCAGAGTGCGTCGAACCATTGCTGCGCCTGTTCCACGAAAGCCGCGTCGCGCGGCCCGCTGCCGGCCCGGAAGGGGAACAGGAGCGACTCGGTGCCGAGCGCGTCGTACATCTCCACGGGTGTGGAGTTGATCTCCTCCTCCCGCCTGGTGACCTTGTAGTACCCGAAGAGCGCCTCGGTGCCGTTGAGCACGTACAGCTTGACCGGCGGGGTCAGGGGCAGCGCGCGGAACGAGATGCGGACGTCGATCCCGTGGCTGGCGTGCAGGGCCTGGAGGCTGTGGCGCAGGACCTGCCCCTGGGCGTTGCGCTGGGCGAGCCACCGGTCGTGGACCGCGTGGTCGTCGGGCTGCGCGTCGACCGGGCTGGGGAAGGCGAGGTTGATGGAGCTCGCGGGCAGCAGGATCCGGGCCGTGACGGACCCGGGGCGGATCCGGCCCTCGTGGATCCGCCGCAGTGGCTCCGAGAGCGCGAGCATCAGGGTCTCGGAGGTCAGTCCGAGGGAGTCGATGCGCACGTCCGGGACGGCGAACGCCCGCGCCATCCGGGCCGCGAGCGCAACCATCGTCGGCTGGGGTTCGTCGTCGGCGACCGCCTCTCGCTCCGACGGGTCGACGACACGGGGCGGGGCGCCCCGGGTGGCCCCGGTGAGCAAACCCTCGTCGTGGAGGAGTTCGAGGGCCCGGCGGACGGCGCCCCGCTCGACGCCGAACTCCGCGACGAGCTGGGACTGGGTGGGTATCGGGGCGCCGGGCCGGAGCTCTCCGCCGTGGATACGCCCCCGCAGGGCATCGGCGATGTCCTGGTGGGTCAGCCTTCGTCCGTTCATCGCGCCGTTCTCCTGAGTCACCACTCGACGCTACAACTCTCTTCCAATTGTGGGGAGTTGTTGGAGGCAAGGTTATTGTCCACCGCCAAGTGGGGACAACTCCAGTAGTTGGCGACAACTTTCGGAACTTGGTCGAAGTAGGCCGACAGCGATCACAGTTGGCTGATCAGCCGCCCCCGTTCATGCGCTCCTCCCCACCCCAAGGAGGGATTCCGCCATGCCGCTCCTCACCTTCGCCGTCGAAGAGTTCATCCACTGGCGCTTCGGTCTCATGGGCGCGATCAGCCTCGGACTGCTGAGCTTCGGCCTGCGAGCCAGGAACGCCACCGCCGCGGGAGCGGGCAGCATCATGCTGGCGCTGCTGCTCCACTCCGCCTCGGGATGAGCGAAGGACACCTACCGCCCCTCAGGCCGTCGCCGAGGAAACCGTCTCCGGCCGTCAGAACATGTCCGGGCACCAGGGCCGCCGCCGCGCGCGGAACACCCCGTCCGCGCGCGCCGCCGCGCCCTGCCGCTCCTCGTCGAGGCACCCCAGGGCCACCAGCCGCAGGACCGACTCGTCCCCGAGGTAGAGCCGCCCCAACTCGCCCGCCCCCATGACCAGATCGGGCTCCTCCGTCGTCGGTACGCACCAGGCGCCCTCGGGCGTCGCGTCCAGCCGGAAGCGGCCGCCCGCGAGGCCCGCCTCGTCCCGTACGTCGAGCACCAGCGAACCCGACGCCTCGTACGTGCGCGACTGGAGGGCCCGCACGACGTCCAGCAGCCGCACCCACAGGAAGTCCGTGTGCGACACGGTCCGGGCGGCGCGCGGGTCCGGCAGGAGCAGCGGGAGCAGATCGTCGGGGGCGCGGCCGCCCGACCGGACCCTGGTGATCCAGTCGATCGAGCAGACGAACTGCCACAGGGCTCGCTCGGCCGCCGGGGAGACCGCGATCAGACTCTGGACCCTCGCCGTGTCCGCGGGCTGGCCGCCGTCGGTCCAGTGGGACTCCGCGGTGTACGTGATCAGGCCCTCCACCTCGCCCGCCGCCGAGCGGTACACCGCGTGGTACGGCTCGGTCCACGGCTGTGAGGGCAGCCGCACCGCGCCGGTGTGGAGGCTCCACCACCGCTCGTCCCGGTCGATCGCGCCGTGCTGCCGTGCGCGGAAGCGTTCGTGCAGTTCAGGGCCGACCTTGCGGACGTCCTCGGCGTCGGCCAGGTCCACCCTGCCGCCGTCGGCCGGGCCCGACCGACGGGGGTCGAGGCCGCTGCGGGTGACGTCGATCTCCCATTCGGTGCACGAGGTGGCCGGGCCGAACCCGAAGCGCCCGTAGATCGCGTACTCGGCCGGGAGCAGCGTCGCCGCGGTGTCCCCGCGCTCCTTCGCCGCCGCGAGATCGTCGGTGATCATCCGGGTGAGGATGCCCCGGCGGCGGTGCGTCGGTGCGACGGTGACCTGTGCGACGGCGTTCGCCGTGACGAACGCGCCGCCGACCACGGTCAGTTGCTGGCTGAAGGAGCGGTACGTCGCCACGCACCGCCCGTCCCCCGCGAAGCCCCCGCGCACCCGGCCGAGGTCCATATGGGCGAGCCGGTCGGCCGCCTCGGACTCCTCGACGACAGGCGGCTGCAGAAACCCGGTGGCCAGGGCCCGCAGCCAGTCGCGGCCCTCGGCCGCGGTGACGGTACGCACCTCGACATCGTCACGGCTCATACCGTCCACGCTAGGGGGTGTCCTCACCGACCCGCCCGGGGCGGTGGCGCTTCAGGTCAGAAGATCGTCCACTTGCGCTTCCCCTTCGCGGTATCTGCGGGCGATCTCTGCACTGCAGCCGTCGGCCGTCCGCTGGAGCTGCGCGCGCTGCCGCGACACCTGCTGCTCGTAGCGCGCGAGCCGCCCCATCGCCGCGCGCAGCTCGTCGTCCGTGCGTGCGTCCAGGTCGGAGAGCTCCACCTCGGCGAGCATCTGCGCGGCGAGCCGCCCGTACTCCTCGCCCCGCGGGGTGGACAGCGTCACATGGCGGGCCGAGCTGCCGCGCCGCGACGGCGGGTCCGCGAGGATGGCCGAAAGCCGGTCGACCACCGCGGCGTCAGGCCCGAGCCGGCCCGCCGCGGGCGCGGCGACGGACGGCGCCGGCAGGGCCGGCGGGTCCGTGCGCCGGGCCAGCTCCGCGCGCAGGATGTCGATGCGGCCGTGCAGCAGCCGCCGCACATAGCTGAGGTCCGCCTCGTCCCGCTGCGCCTCGCGGCGCAGCGCGCGCAGCTCGGGCAGCCCGAGGGCGGCGAGATCGTGGACACGGGGCTCGGACAGCGCGTACGGCGAGGCTTGCGAGGCCGACGAGGCCAGCAAGGCCGACGAGTCCGAGGTGCGCTGCTGGGGCGGCCGCATGGCGCCCGAGCCGCTGCACGTGGTCGTCGTGGGTACGGGACCGGACGGCTGCCCGGCGCCAGGTGTGGTCATGCGTGAATCAGTCCCCTCGACCGGTGCATGGGGTCTCCCGGAGGCCCGGAGGGCCGAGGGGATGCACCGTCTCGGTGCATCGTGCCATTACGGACGGTTCGGGCGCAGGCCCTCTCCACCCGTTCAGCCCCGGATGGCCCCGCGATCGGCCGCCCGACGGGTGCCGGTCGGCTCCCGGATAGGTTGGTCCGTATGCGAGCAGTGGTACAGCGGGTCGACGGCGCGAGTGTCGCGGTGGCCGGCGAGACGGTGGGCGAGATCGTCGGCGAGGGGCTGTGTGTGCTGGTGGGGGCCACCCACGGGGACACACCGGAGAAGGCGGCGCAGCTCGCCCGCAAGCTCTGGTCGCTGCGGATCCTGGACGGCGAGAAGTCCTGCTCGGACGTGAACGCGCCGCTGCTGGTGATCTCGCAGTTCACCCTCTACGGGGACGCCCGCAAGGGCCGCCGTCCCACCTGGCACGCCGCGGCACCCGGCGAGGTCGCCGAGCCGCTCGTCGACGAGGTGGTGGCGCAGCTGCGGGGGCTGGGGGCGCGTGTGGAGACGGGCCGGTTCGGGGCGATGATGCGGGTGTCGCTCACGAACGACGGCCCGTTCACGGTGCTGCTGGAGGTGTAGCACCGCGGAGGGGCGGCACCTGAAGATGCGGCACTGCGGCAGTGCGGCACCTGGGGAGGTGTAGCGCCTCGGAGGTCGGTGCCTCCGAGGGGCTCCGCCGCCCCGGGAGGACACGGCCTACGGCTCGACGACCGTCTCCTGGGCCGCCGCCGTGCCGCCGGCCAGCAACTTGGCGTCGACCGGCACGTTCCGCTTCACCAGCGCCAGCGCGATCGGGCCCAGCTCGTAGTGGCGGGCCGAGGTGGTGATGAAGCCCAGCTGACGCCCCTCCTCCCCTCCCCCAGAGCCTTCGGCCTGGGAGGTGCCCCCAGCCGCGAGCCGTACCGGCGTACCGTGCCCGGGCAGGTGCACCTCGCTGCCGTCCAGGTGCAGGAAGACCAGCCGGCGCGGCGGCTTCCCCAGGTTGTGGACGCGCGCCACGGTCTCCTGGCCCCGGTAGCAGCCCTTCTGGAGGTGCACGGCGGTGCCGATCAGCCCGATCTCGTGCGGGATCGTCCGGTGGTCGGTCTCGAAGCCGAGCCGCGGGCGGTGCGCCTCGACCCTCAGCGCCTCGTACGCCAGCACGCCTATCGCGGGGCCGTTGGCCGCGGCGTACGCCTCCAGGCCGTCCCGCGGCAGGAACAGGTCGCGGCCCTGCGGGGTCTCCCGAACGACCACGCCCTCCGGCGCCTCGGCGATCGAACCGGCGGGCAGATGCACCACGGCGAAGTCGTCCGTCCGGTCGGCGACCTCCACCCGGTAGAAGAACTTCATCGACTCCAGGTACGCGATCAGCGCCTCCTGCGTCCCGGGCTCGACATGCGCCCACACGGTCTCGCCGTCGTCCACGAGGGACAGCGCGTGCTCGATATGGCCGTGCGCGGACAGGACCAGTGCCTCGGTGGCCTGCCCCGCCGGGAGGTCGCTGACGTGCTGGGTGAGCAGCAGATGCAGCCAGCTCAGCCGGTCACCGCCGGACACGGTCACCACGCCGCGGTGCGAGAGGTCGACGAAACCGCCGCCGTCCGCGAGGGTGCGCTGCTCGCGGAACAGATCGCCGTAGTGTGCGGCGACACCTTCGTCGCGCCCTTCGGCGGGGACGGCGCCGGGCAGGGACAGCAGAGGGCTGATCGTTGAATGTCGCTGCATACGCACAGCCTACGACTGGTCAGCAGCCGCCTTCACTGCGCAGTCGGCGCACCGCCCGAAGATCGCGAAATGCTTCATGTCGGTGTCGAACCCGTAGGTCTCGCGGAGCTTCGCGATGAACTCGGCGGCGACCGCGACGTCCGCCTCGATCACGTTCGTACAGTCCCGGCAGACCAGGTGCATGTGATGGTGCCGGTCGGCCAGGTGGTACGTCGGCGCCCCGTGCCCAAGATGCGCGTGCGAGACCAGGCCCAGCTCCTCCAGCAGCTCCAGCGTCCGGTAGACCGTGGAGATGTTCACCCCGGAGGCGGTCCTGCGCACCTCGACGAGGATGTCGTCGGGGGTCGCGTGCTCCAGGGTGTCGACGGCTTCGAGGACAAGCTGGCGCTGCGGGGTCAGCCGGTAGCCGCGCTGCCGCAGATCGCTCTTCCAGTCGGTGCTCACCACCCGACCAGTGTAGGAAGACCTACTTGAAGAAGGCGATGCCGTCGTCCGGAAGATCGCCCAGATCCTTGGCCCACGCCTCGACCTGCTCGGGCGTGACGACCTTCTTCAGGTGCGCCGACATGTAGGGCCGCAGCGGCACCTCGGGGGTGGCCTTCTCGCCCACCCACATCAGGTCGCTCTTCACATAGCCGTACAGGCGCTTGCCGCCGCTGTACGGGCCGGCGGCCGCGGTGCGGGCGACGGCGTCCGTCGCCAGGTCGATCTGCGGCTTCTGGTCGGCGAGCTCGCCGTACCAGATCTCCACGACGCCCTGGTCGCGGACCATGACGACCTCGACCTTGCGGTCCTTGTCGATCCGCCAGTAGCCGGACTCGGACTCGAGCGGCCTGACCTTGCGGCCCTCGGAGTCCAGCACCCAGGTGTGCGACACGTACTCGATGAAGTCCCGGCCGTCGTGGCTGAACGTCACCGACTGCCCGAAGTTGCACTTCTCGGCGCCCGGGAAGTCGGAGACACCGGCGCCTTCCCACGTGCCGAGGAGGAACGCGAGGGGGACGAGGTCGGGGTTGAGGTCGGAGGGGATCTCGATCATGAGTGGCTCTGGCGATCTACTGGATCTACGTGGACAGGGGGGGTTCAGCGCTGGCCCTGGTACAGCTTCTTCACGGCCAGGCCGGTGAAGGCGAGCACGCCGACGCAGACGAGGACCAGCAGGATCTCGAAGAACAGAATCACGAGGTGCTCCTTGACTGAGCGGTGAAGCAGAACGGGCCGGACCCCAGCTTAGTGGGCTCGGGTCCGGCCCTCGCGGAGAGGGCCTCTGACGAGGCCCTTACCGTGCGCTCTCAGCCCAGCAGCTGGTTCTGAAGGGCGACCGTCTGGTGGAAGGGGACAGCGGCGGCTTCCCCCTTGCGCGACTGGACGATCAGCGCGAGCGTGTCGCCGGCGATGACGTACGCCTGACGGGTCTGCTCCGCGCCGACGGGAGCGGACTCCGCGAAAACGTACGTGGAGGTGAAAGGGGCCTGGCCCGTGCTGCTCCAGGCGGAATCGAGCGCGAGCGTGTCCGTCCCCTCCAGCGGGACTCCGGGCTGCGCGCCGATGCCGATCTCGTCGTCCTTGAACGCTTCCGCCGTACCGACCGAGTCGAACCGGAGCAGATACACCCGTGACGTCGTGCCGTCCGGCATCGTCCAGCCGCGGGCCGCGATGTGCCGGAGACCGTAGTCCTTGAGGGCGAGCTCCAGCTCCGCGCGCTTTTCCTTCCCGTACTCGGCGGAGTACTGCTGCGGCGTCGCCCAACCACCGGTGAGCTTCTTGTCCACCGTGGCGCCCGCGGGCGCGGGAAGCAGAAGCTTCCGCAGGTCGGTGTGGTGGATCTCCTCCGGGCTGCCCCCGGAAAAGGGCCGCGGGGTGTCCTTGGGGAGCGCGGGCAGCGACAGCTTCGGATAGTCCCAGCGGCCGTCGTTCTCGGTGGCCAGGCCCGGTACGTCCGTTCGCTCCATGGACGTGATGCCGAGCGCGGTGCCGGCACCGAGGCCGCCGCACACCAGCACGGCCACGGTCCAGCGGGCCACGGCCCGCAGCACCCGGCGGTCCCGTACGGGAGCGGGCGGCGCAGGTACGGCGGGCGCAGCCGGCGGGTGCTGCGGCATCGGGGGCACGGGGGACACGGGCGTGGGGGACACGGGCGTGGGTGCCGTGTCCGTGGTCGGCTCGGTCATACGTACTCCCCCGGGGACGCGATGTGGTCGAGCTGCTTCTTCACCAGCTCGGCGACGGCGGACTTGTCGAACGGCGTGGTGCCGTACGCGGTGACGGTCACGAGCAGTTCGGAGTCGTACGCCGAGCACGTCATCGATTCGAGGCCGGCCTTGCCGTCCTCGTCCTCCTCCCTCTCCGGCTGAGGCATCAGGTAGCAGGCCGCCTTCTTGTGGCCCTTGATCGTCGGGCCCTTGCGGAACTCCAGCAGCTCGGACAGCTCCGTCGTGACCTCGTACAGATCGTGGATCCGCTTCTTGTCCTTCATCTGCTGGATCTGCACCTCGACGACGAGGTCGTTCGCCTCCGAGGCGAACGAGCGCAGGGCGATGCCCTGGACGCCCAGCTTGTCGATCCGCTTCTCGTAGTCGCGGCGCTGCTTGCCGGAGAGGCCGCGGCCTCGCTCCTTGAGAAGGGCGGCGGCCTTCCCGCCGCCGATCTCGCCGTCGTTTCCGTACGACTCGATGTCCGGCCCGAGGCGGTAGCCGGCCGGCACCGGGAGCAGCAGCTTGCTGAGCGGCGTCGAGGCCCGGCCGCGCAGCACGCCGGCCGCCGGGTCCGTGCCCGAGTCGCCGTCGGTCGGGCCCCACACGGTGGTGGGGGCGGTGCGGTCCGCGCGATCGACGGCGAGCCCCGTGTACGTGAGACCTCCGGCGACGGCACCGAGGACGAGCACGGAAGGGAGCGCTGCGGCGAGGATCCGGCGGGCGCGTGCGGGCCTGCGTGCGGGCTCGTTCGCGCTTTCGGGTTCGTTCGCGGGCCCCGCCACCGGATCGGGGAGCTGCGCGGCGGGCGGCTCCAGGGAAGTCTGGTCCTCGTTCACAGGCGCTCCAGCTGTCGCTCGGCCACGGTGCGGATGTCGTTCTTGCTGATGCGCTTGGTGTCGATCATGTGGATGTCGACCATGATGTCGCCGCGCTGGACGATGGCCCGCGCCACGTACAGCGGCAGGTATCCCGCCTTCTCCTCCACGTCGTAGAGGTAGTAGCGGCCGTTCCCGCTGCCCTTCAGCGCGTCGCCCTCGTTGCCCGCCCCCTCCTCCTCGTCGGGCATGTAGTCCTGCTGGCCCTGGGCGTGCTCCATGGCGGCCTTGGCCGAGCGGAACTGGACGAGCTGGACGGTCGTCACCCTGTACTGGCTCTGCTCCCAGGCGGCCGAGGCGACCCTTCGGATGTCGGCCTCGACGAGGTTTTCGAACATGAAGTCCTCGCTGTCGAAGCCGAGTGCGTAGGACCGGGTGTCCGTCCAGCCGTCGACCAGCCACTCGTCGCGCGCCTTGCGGGCGCCCGACGGCTTCGCCACCAGCAGCTTGCGCAGATCGCCGTCCGTCTTGACCTTGTGGTCCTCCGCGGCGGAGAGCGGCGCCGGGCGCTTGCTCTCCGGAAGCGGCTTCGCCGGGTACGAGAGTCCCGCCTGGGAGAGTGCGGGCAGCGGTGTGGGCTGGCGCTCGGCCTGGATGCCGTAGCCGACGGCCGTACCGCCGACGATGCCGATGACGGCGGCGGCCGCGATGATCAGCGCGGTACGCCCGCGGCGGCGCGGGCGTACGGGCGCTTCCGCTGCCGGCTCCGGCGGCTGCTCCCGCTGCTCTGGCTGCTCCGGTGCCGGCTCCGGCCGCTGCGCCGGCTGCTCTGGCGGCTGCTCCCGCTGCTCCGGTTCCTGCGTATCGATGTCCTGCGTGTCCAAAGGGGTCCCCCCACGAGACCTGGAGGCACGGATTCCGTTGTCCGCGCACACTCAACCGACCCGCGCCCCGGGGCCGGGGTTGTACCGCCGCGCATTACAGTTCGGCATATGGCGAAGAAGCTCGTGATCAAGGTGACCGCCGGGGCCGACGCCCCCGAGCGCTGCTCCCAGGCGTTCACGGTCGCCGCCGTCGCGGCGGCCAGCGGCGTGGAGGTCTCGCTCTGGCTGACCGGTGAGTCCTCGTGGTTCGCGCTGCCCGGCCGGGCGGCCGAGTTCGAGCTGCCGCACGCCGCGCCGCTGCCGGACCTGATCGAGTCGATCCAGGCGGTCGGGCGGATCACGCTCTGCACCCAGTGCGCGGCGCGGCGCGAGATCACGGAGAAGGACGTGATCGAGGGCGTCCGGATCGCGGGCGCGCAGGTCTTCGTCAGCGAGGCGATGACCGAGGGCACCCAGGCCCTCGTCTACTAGGTCTACTAGTCCCGGTGCTCGTCGGGGTAGTCCCGGTGCTCGTCGGGGCGCCGCTTCTTGCCGTCGGGGTAGTCCCGGTGCTCGTCGGCGCGCCGCTTCTTGCCGTCGAGCTCGTCCCACCACTGGTCGGACTCCGGATCACCTGACGGGTCGTCCCACCAGCGGTCCTCGGGCCCCCGCCGGTTCGCCACCATCGCCGCGACCGGCGGGATCACCATCGCCACGAAGCACATCGCGATCGCGGCGGGCACCGACCAGAGCCGCACGAAGGCCCAGGCGGACACGAAGAGGACGAGGCATCCGCCCATCATCAGGAAGTAGACGTGACGACGCCGGGCGTACATGTATTCAGCGTACGGCGGGACGGCGGCCGGGCGCAGAAGTCCTCAGCCGCAGCCGCAGGACCTGCGGACGATGAGGGCCGAGGGGAACTGCTTCACCCGCTCGCGGCGTGAGCCGACCACCCGCAGGCCGTCGTCCAGCACCAGATCCACCGCGGCGCGGGCCATCGCCGGGCGGTCGGAGGCGATCGTCGTCAGCGGCGGATCGGTGAGCCCCGCCTCCTTGACGTCGTCGAAGCCCGCCACCGCCAGCTCGCCCGGCACGTCGATGCGCAGCTCGCGGGCCGCCCGCAGCACGCCGATCGCCTGGTCGTCCGTGGCGCAGAAGATGGCCGGCGGCCGGTCGGGGCCGGAGAGGATCTTCAGGGCGACGAGATAGGCGTCGTAGCGGTTGTACGGGGCCTGGAAGAGCCGGCCCTCCACCGGCCGCCCCGATTCCAGCATCGCCCGCCGCCAGCCCTCGACGTGGTCGGCCACGGGGTCGCCGACCGCCGGGGTGTTCTCCACGCCGCCGAGACAGGCCACGTACGGATGCCCGTGCTCCAGCAGGTGCCGGGTCGCGAGCTGCGCGCCGCCGATGTCGTCGGTCACGACCGCGACGTCGTCGATGGCCTCGGGCCGCTCGTGCAGCAGCACGACCCGGGCGTCCCACGCCTCGATCTCCTGCGCGGCGCGCTCGCTCGGGCCCTGGCTGACGAGGATCAGCCCGGCGACCCGCATGCCGAGGAAGGCGCGCAGATAGTGGACCTCGCGCTCGTCGCGGTAGTCCGAGTTGCCGACGAGGACCATCTTTCCGCGGTCGGCCGCGGCCCGTTCCACCGCGTGCGCCATCTCGGCGAAGAAGGGCTGCCGGGCGTCCGGCACGATCATGCCTATGAGGTCCGTGCGCCGCGAGGCCATCGCCTGCGCAACGCGGTCGGGCCGGTAGCCCAGCTCCTTGATGGCGGCGAGTACCCGCTCGCGCGTGGCCGGGGCGACCGGCCTGGGTCCGTTGTTGATGACGTAGCTGACGACGGCGGTGGAAGTACCCGCCAGTCGTGCCACGTCGTCCCGCGTCACCTTGGCCACGCGCGAAGTCTACGCGGGGTGACCTACCGCTGGGCAGGCCGTACAGCCGCTTCGTGCTCTTCGGTCATGTCCCCCGCTCGGGTGACCGCGGCCGCGGCCTTCGCCCGGGCCTGCTCGGCGGCCTTCGCCTTGGCCTCCTCCGCCGCGCGCTCCACCTTCTCCGGCGTGACGAAGCGGTAGCCGACGTTCCGTACGGTCCCGATCAGCGACTCGTGCTCGGGGCCGAGCTTCGCGCGCAGCCGCCGTACGTGCACGTCCACCGTGCGCGTACCACCGAAGTAGTCGTAGCCCCACACCTCCTGGAGGAGCTGGGCCCGGGTGAAGACCCGGCCGGGGTGCTGCGCCAGGTACTTCAGCAGCTCGAACTCCTTGAAGGTCAGGTCCAGGACCCGACCCTTCAGCTTCGCGCTGTACGTCGCCTCGTCGACCGACAGATCGCCGCTGCGGATCTCCATCGGGGAGTCGTCGGCGGAGATCTGCTGGCGGCCCATGGCCAGCCGCAGCCGGGCCTCCACCTCGGCCGGGCCCGCCGTGTCCAGCAGCACGTCGTCGATGCCCCAGTCGGCGGTGACGGCCGCGAGGCCGCCCTCCGTGACGACGAGGAGCAGCGGACAGCCGGGGCCGGTGGAGCGGAGCAGCTGGCAGAGGCTGCGCACCTGCGGGAGGTCGCGCCGGCCGTCGACCAGGATCACGTCGGCACCGGGGGTGTCGACCAGCGCCGGGCCCTCGGCAGGGGCGACCCGGACGTTGTGGAGCAGCAGGCCGAGAGCCGGGAGCACCTCCGTCGACGGCTGGAGGGCGTTCGTCAGGAGCAGCAGAGAGCTCATCGCGTCCCACCTGCCCGGGCCGCCGTTCCCGCCGTACGCACGCGGGTCGTCGTCTTTCGGTCGTGCACGTTTCGCTCGCCCATAACGTCGGTTCCTCCTCGGTCCCTGCGAGGACGTTTACGGCACTGGCTTCTTGCCCGGTCAGGGACCCCGCGCCCCGGGGTCCGCGACCGCGTCGATCGTCTCGTTCACCTGCCTGTAACAACGGACAGGAAACACAAAAGGACCCGGGGGCTGCGTCGCCCGGATCCTCTGTCAGCAGAATAGCCCACATGAGCGCGAAGGCGGAGGGCCGGTTTCACAGTGTGGATGTTTTCCCGATCACCCGAGGACCTCGGCGAGTAACCCTCCGTACCTCCGACGGTATCCGGATCGAGGCCCTGCACGAGCCGTGCACGGCACACGAGTCCGATACGGCGATCGTCGTCGCGCACGGTTTCACCGGCTCGGTCGACCGGCCGGCGGTGCGGCGCGCGGCCGGCGTCTTCGCACGTCGTGCGGGGGTCGTCACCTTCTCCTTCCGGGGTCACGGCAGGTCCGGAGGACGGTCGACGGTGGGCGACCGCGAGGTGCTGGATCTGGCCGCGGCGGTGGCCTGGGCGCGCTCGCTGGGGTACGGCCGCGTGGTCACGGTCGGCTTCTCGATGGGCGGTTCGGTGGTGCTGCGGCACGCGGCGCTGTACGGGCCGGAGGAGCCGGAGGGGCCGGACACGCCGGACACGCCGGACACGCCTGACAGGTCGAACAGAGCGGACGGCGCGCACACCGATGCCGTCGCCGCCGTCAGCGCTCCCGCCCGCTGGTACTACCGCGGTACGGCCCCGATGCGGCGGCTGCACTGGGTCGTCACCCGGCCGTTCGGGCGACTGGTCGGCCGGTACGGCTTCGGAACGCGGATCCATCACCGGGACTGGGACCCCGTCCCCCTCTCCCCGGTCGAGTCCGTGCCGCTCATCGCCCCGGCGCCACTGCTGGTCGTGCACGGCGACCGCGATCCGTACTTCCCGCTCGACCACCCGCGGATGCTCGCCGCGGCGGGGCCCTGCGAGCTCTGGCTGGAGCCGGGCATGGGCCACGCCGAGAACGCGGCGGACGACGCGCTCCTGGGGCGCCTCGCGGACTGGCTCGTCGGGGCATAGCCCATCATGGGTACGCGACGAGCCGACGAGAGGAGTGCCGCCATGGCAGCGGGGACCATCCGCTACTGGGCCGCGGCGAAGGCGGCCGCGGGCGTGCCCGAGGAGCCGTACGCCGCGGAGAACCTGGCCGAGGCGCTGGACGCCGCCCGCGAGCGGCACCCCGGCGAGCTCGTCCGGGTGCTCCAGCGGTGCTCGTTCCTCGTCGACGGTGATCCCGTCGGGACCCGCGGACATGAGACCGTACGGCTTGCCGAGGGCGGCACGGTCGAGGTGCTCCCGCCGTTCGCAGGAGGGTGAACCGCACAGCATGAGCAGCGATCAGCAGTACCCGTACGACCCTTACGGGCAGAGCTACCAGCCCGATCCCCACGTCACGCAGACGTGGGAGGGGCAGACCTGGGACACCCAGTACCAGCCGACGGTCCAGCAGGGCGGGCCCGTGCAGTCCCCGCAGCAGCCCCCGCAGCCTGCCGCCCCGTACCCGACGGGGGCGGCGGACACCGCGTACCTTCCGCCGGTCGCCGCATCCGGGCCGTACCCACTGCCGCCCGAGACCCAGGCCGTGCCCGGGGCGTACGGGGCCCAGGCCCCCGCCCGGGCGGGGGCCGCCACCGCCGCCACCGCCTCGACCGCGGGGCCCGCGTACAGCGCGCCCACCACCCTGGGCAACACGCGGGTCACCGACGCCCAGCGGGCCCGTGCCAATCAGGCAGGGGCGGCGCGCAGCGCCTCGTTGAGGGGTGGTGGCCGGGAGACGGGCGGGAGCTCGCCGATCATCCCGCCCGGGATCCAGCCCGCCGGGCTGACCGCCGTGCTCGGCCTGCTGCTCGCGGCGGCCGGGGCCGCCGCTTCGCCGTACGTCCTGCTCGTGCCGCTGGTCCTGCTCCAGGCGGTCACCGCCGCCGGCTGGTTCCGGCTGAACGGCATGTGGCCGGCCCGCCAGGGCATCGCCCTCGCCTTCGCGGGCGGCGTCGCGGCCGACGTCGTCCTCGTGGCGGCGGGCCGGGAGCACGCGCCCGCCGCGATCATCGGCACGCTCGGTGTGTGGGTGCTGCTGACACTGGTGCTCCAGCTGCGCAGCCGCGCCGGGGCCGACGAGCGGATGCAGGGCCTGATGGCCACCGTCGCCTCCGCCGCGCTCACCATCCTCGCGGCCGGGTATCTCGCGGCCGAGCCGGACGCCGTGGTCGTCGGCGGCCTCGCGGTCGCCGCCGCCACCGTCGCCCGCGCGCTGCCGCTGCCGGGCGCCGCGTCGGTGGTCGTGGCGCTGCTGGCCGCCGCGGGCGCCGGTATCGCGGCCGCCGGGTTCACCGGCACGGGTTCGGGCGGCGGCGCGCTGCTCGGCCTCGGGGCGGGCGTGTGCGCCCTCGTCGGACTGCGGGTGGCCAGCTACGACTACCCGTCGCGCTTCGTCCACATGACCGCCGGGGTGGCGCTGCCGCTCACCGCGGCGGCGCCCATCGTCTACCTGCTGGGCCGCGCCCTGGTCTGAACCTGTCGGGAACCATTACGGTGCGCCCGGACGTCGATCATTCGGACCGGTCGGAACCCCGGCGGGCCAGGACAGGGGTGGGGGCACACCGAGTCATGCGCGCACTGCGAGTACTGCTGATCACCGCCGTGATCCTGGGCGGGCTCTTCGCCATCGCCGACCGCCTCGCGGTCGGGTTCGCGGAGAGCGAGGTCGCGGCCAAGGTCCGGAGCAGCCAGGGGCTGAGCACGGAGCCCGAGGTGTCGATCAACGGCTTCCCCTTCCTGACCCAGATGGTCAGCTCCGAGCTGGACGATGTCGAGCTGCGCTTGGGCGGTGTGCAGGCCACCGCGGGCGGCCACGAGGTCGAGGTGACCGAGGTCTCGGCCGAGCTGACCGGTGTCCGGCTCAACGGCCTCACCTCCGCCGTCGCCGACCGCGCCACGGGCTCCGCCCGTATCTCCTACGCGGACCTCGGCAAGTCGGCGCCGAAGGGCGCGACGGTTTCGTACGCGGGCCCGGAGCGCGCCGCCAAGGGCCAGGTCAAGGTGGAGGGCCCCGCCACGGAGCTGCTCCAGGGCGCGGGCCTGGCCATACCCGGCTTCGCCGAGGCGATGCTGGAGGGCCGCACGCTCACGACGTACAGCACGGTGTCGATCGCCAACGGCGACACCGTGCGCCTGCGCGCCGCGGAGCTGCCCGAGCTCCCGGTCCCCGGCCTGGACCGCAAGCTGCGCGAGGCCGTCGACTACGACCTCGAGATCGACGGCCTCCCGAGGACGATCAAGCTCGACAAGGTCACCACGGACGGGACCGGCCTCCTCTTCTCGGGCGTGGGCACGAACGTCTCCCTGGCGGGCTGACCGCCCCACCGACCCGACTCCGGCCGGGGCAGGGAGGGGCAGGGGGCAAGGCGGGGGGCGCGCGCCCAGGCGATCGGATCGTGAGACGGGCATGTCCGGTCCGTAGATGCCGGGCCGCGCAATGCGCTCCGCACGGCGGCGCGGTCGCCACGGCATCGATCGCCGTACCGCCATTCGGACGATCGCGTCTCATCATTCGACACGCCGGTGACACGGCCGCCCCGTCGTCCCTACGATCGACCGCATGCAGCGATTTTCGAGCGGTCTCCGTCCGCGGGGACAGGCGGACCTCACGAAGCGGCGGGCAGTAGACCTGTGCCGCGTCGCCGCCATGCTCTGTCGCACCATCTGAGCGGAAGCCGCGACTTCCGTATCCCCAGGCCCTCTGAGCCGCTCCGGCCAGGGCCACCCGCGTGCCCCTGCGCCGCTCCGGCGTACCCGCACCCGCCCGCGCACCGATCTCCCGCGTATCACCCGCCGCACACTGCCCCGGAGGAGAACAGCATGAGCCGCAGCGACGTCCTGGTAGACGCCGACTGGGTCGAGGCCCACCTGGACGACCCGAAGGTCGTCGTCGTCGAGGTCGACGAGGACACCTCGGCCTACGACAAGAACCACATCAAGAACGCCGTCCGGATCGACTGGAAGAAGGACCTCCAGGACCCGGTCCGCCGTGACTTCGTGGACCAGGCAGGCTTCGAGAAGCTGCTGTCCGGGAAGGGGATCGCGAACGACGACACGGTCGTCCTCTACGGCGGCAACAACAACTGGTTCGCTTCCTACGCCTACTGGTACTTCAAGCTCTACGGCCACGACAGCGTCAAGCTCCTCGACGGCGGCCGCAAGAAGTGGGAGCTCGACTCCCGCGACCTGGTCGACGGCGCCGACGTCCCGCAGCGCCCGGCCACCGAGTACCAGGCCAAGGCCCAGGACACCTCGATCCGCGCCTTCCGCGACGACGTGGTCGCCGCCATCGGCAGCCAGAACCTGGTCGACGTCCGCTCGCCCGACGAGTTCAGCGGCAAGCTGCTCGCCCCGGCCCACCTGCCGCAGGAGCAGTCGCAGCGCCCCGGCCACGTGCCGAGCGCCCGCAACATCCCCTGGTCCAAGAACGCCAACGACGACGGCACCTTCAAGTCGGACGACGAGCTCAAGGAGCTCTACGCCGAGGAGCAGGTCGACCTGGCGACGGACACCATCGCCTACTGCCGCATCGGTGAGCGCTCCGCGCTGACCTGGTTCGTCCTGCACGAGCTGCTCGGCGTCCAGAACGTCAAGAACTACGACGGCTCGTGGACCGAGTACGGCTCCCTCGTCGGCGTGCCGATCGAGCTCGGCGCGAACAAGTAAGCCCCAGGCATTCAGCCTCCCCCGACCGTAAGGACAGAAGAGCATGTGTGGAGCGAAGGCCGGCGGCCCCGACGCCTCGACGATCAAGCCCGGTGAGACCACCATCCAGGGCCAGGTGACCCGCGACGGCGAGCCCGTCACCGGTTACGTGCGCCTGCTGGACTCGACCGGCGAGTTCACCGCCGAGGTCCCGACCTCGGCGACCGGACAGTTCCGCTTCTACGCGGCCGAGGGCACCTGGACCGTCCGCGCCCTCGTCCCCGGCGCCACGGCGGACCGCACGGTCGTCGCCCGGACCGGTGGCCTCTCCGAGGTGGCCATCGCCGTCTGACGGCGCGCTCGACCGGCCGGAGGGCCGCACCCCAGGGGTTGGACGCCACTGGAGCGGGGTGCGGCCCTTCGGCTTTATATCGGGCATACGCGGTTCTGTCGGGCTTCTCAGTCCGTCCTCAGGGTGCTCTCATCTACGGGCCCGAGAGTCAGCACCATGACGGACCACTACCGCGCCGAGGGCGACGAGAGCAGGCAGAGCACGCATCCGCAGCAGTACCCGTACCCGGGGTTCGGCGGCGACGGCGGCTACCCGCCGCCGCCCGCATACACGCCCACGTCCCCCGCGCACGCGGCACCCGCGCACGCACCCGCACCCGCACCCGCACCCGCACCCGCACCCACGCCCCGCGCCAAGCGGCCCGTCGCGCTGCTCGCCGCCGTCGCGATCGTCGCCGCGGCCGTCGGCGGCGGTGCGGCCACGCTCGTGGAGCGGTTCGCCGGCGGTGACGGCGGCGCCACCGGCACCGGCGTCACGGGCACCACGGTCTCCCAGAGCAGCAAGGGCACCGTCGCCGGCGTCGCCCAGGCCGTCTCCCCCAGCATCGTGGAGATCAACGCGAGCACCACCTCCGGCCAGTCCACCGGCTCCGGCGTGATCATCACGTCCGACGGCGAGATCGTCACCAACAACCACGTCATCTCCGGCGCCGACACCGTCAAGGTCCGCCTCAGCAACGGCAGGACGTACACGGCCGAGGTCGTCGGCACCGACCCCGGCAAGGACCTCGCCCTCATCAAGCTGAACGGCGCCAAGGGGCTCACGGCCGCGACGCTCGGCGACTCCGACGGCCTCAAGGTCGGCGACGAGGTCGTCGCGATCGGCTCCCCCGAGGGCCTCACCGGCACCGTGACCAGCGGAATCGTCTCCGCACTCGATCGCGATGTCACCGTCGCCAAGGACGAGGGCCAGGACCAGCGGCAACTGGACCCGCGGCAGGGCTGGCCCTTCGAGTTCGGCGGCCGGCAGTTCAACGGCGACACCGGCGACTCCAAGACCACGTACAAGGCCATCCAGACCGACGCCTCGCTCAACCCCGGCAACTCCGGCGGTGCGCTGATCAACATGAACGGCGAGATCATCGGCATCAACTCGGCCATGTACTCGCCGAGTTCCACGAGCGGCTCCACCGCCGGCAGCGTCGGCCTGGGCTTCGCCATCCCGGTCAACACCGTCAAGGCGGACCTGAACAGCCTCCGCTCGGGCGGCGACGCCTGAGCGCGTGCGAGGCTGGGGCCATGACCACCGCACCCGGTGAAGGCGACCGCATCCTCATCGTCGACGACGAACCCGCCGTCCGCGAGGCCCTCCAGCGCAGCCTCGCCTTCGAGGGCTACGCCACCGAGGTCGCCGTCGACGGTGTCGAGGCGCTCGCCAAGGTGGAGTCGTACGCCCCCGACCTGGTCGTCCTCGACATCCAGATGCCCCGCATGGACGGGCTCACCGCGGCCCGCCGCATCCGCTCCGCCGGCTCCACGCTGCCGATCCTGATGCTCACCGCCCGCGACACGGTCGGCGACCGGGTCACCGGGCTCGACGCCGGCGCGGACGACTACCTGGTGAAGCCGTTCGAGCTGGACGAGCTCTTCGCCCGGATCCGGGCGCTGCTGCGGCGCAGCTCGTACGCCGCGGCCGGCGCGGGGCAGGAGGACACCGCCGATGTGCTGTCCTTCGCCGATCTGCGGATGGACCTGGCCACCCGCGAGGTCACCCGGGGGACGCGCCGCGTCGAGCTGACCCGTACCGAGTTCACCCTGCTCGAACTGTTCCTGGCCCACCCCCGCCAGGTCCTCACCCGGGAGCAGATCCTCAAGGCCGTCTGGGGCTTCGACTTCGAGCCGAGCTCCAATTCGCTGGACGTGTACGTGATGTACCTGCGCCGCAAGACGGAGGCGGCCCGCGAGCCGCGCCTGGTCCACACGGTGCGCGGGGTGGGCTACGCGCTCCGGGAGGGGTCGCCGGAGTGACCCGCGGATTCCACGCGCTGCCGCTGCGCTCCCGGCTCGCACTGCTCACGGCGAGCGCGGTCGCGCTCGCCGTCGCCGCGGTCGCCGTGACGTGCTGGCTGCTGACCCGCGCCCAGCTGCACAACGAGCTGGACACCTCGCTGCGGAACACGAGCGCGCCGGCCGGCGAGGTCCTCGACACCTGGAACGCGTGCCAGAACCCGCGCCCCGAGAGCCCGGGGACCGGAAGGGAGTTCGCCTACGTCCAGATCGTCGGCCCCGACGGCACCCGCTGTGTGTCGGCGTACTCCGAACCCGTGAAAGTGGACTCGCAGGACATCGCCGTCGCCCGGGGGCTCTCCAACAACGTCCTGCGCGCCGGCACCACCGACGACGGCGCCGAGGTGCGGGTGCACACCCAGCGGGTGGCGATCTCCCCCCGCATGGGCGAGCTCGCGGTGTCGGTCTCCCGCCCCCTGCACGAGATCGACGCCGCCCTCAACCGGCTCGCCCTGCTCCTCTCCGCCCTCGCCGGCATCGGGGTCGTCGCCGCCGGAGCCGCCGGCCTGTGGGTCGCCCGCACCGGGCTCAAGCCCGTCGACCGGCTCACCGACGCGGTCGAGCACGTGGCCCGTACCGAGGACCTGACCGTCCGCATCCCCGTCGAGGGCGAGGACGAGATCGCGCGGCTGTCCCGCTCCTTCAACCAGATGACCGCGGCGCTCGCCTCCTCCCGCGACCGGCAGGCCCAGCTGATCGCCGACGCGGGCCATGAGCTGCGCACCCCGCTCACCTCGCTGCGTACCAACATCGAGCTGCTTGCCCGCAGCGAGCAGACCGGCCGGGCGCTGCCACCCGGGGACCGGGCGGCGCTGCTGGCCTCCGTGAAGGCGCAGATGGCGGAGCTCGCGGCGCTGATCGGGGATCTTCAGGAGCTGTCACGGCCGGACAGCGCGGCACCCGGCCCGGTCCGGGTCGTCGCGCTGCACGACATCGCGCGCACCGCCCTTGAGCGGGCCCGGCTGCGCGGACCGGAGCTCACGATCACCGACGAGCTGCGGCCCTGGTACGTACGGGCCGAGCCGGCGGCGCTGGAGCGGGCGCTGGTCAATGTGCTGGACAACGCGGTGAAGTTCTCCCCGCCGCGCGGCACGGTGGAGGTGCTCCTGGACCGCGGGGTGCTGACCGTACGGGACCACGGGTCCGGTATCGCGTCCGATGAACTCCCGCATGTCTTCGAGCGGTTCTGGCGCTCCCCGTCCGCCCGCGCGCTGCCCGGTTCCGGCCTCGGTCTGTCGATCGTGGCCAGGACCGTGCACCAGGCGGGCGGCGAGGTGGAGCTGCGCCCCGCGGAGGGCGGCGGCACCGTGGCGGTGATCAGCCTGCCGGGCGCCCCGGCGCCGCCTCCTCCGTCAGTTGTGGCGGATGAGCGACTCGACCAGACCTGAGCGGGTGCCGGGGTAGTCCATCGGCACGATGCCGAGGCCCTTCCAGCCGTTCGCGGTCCCGTCCAGGAAGCCGTGGACGCGCGGGTTGAGGCTGTCGGAGTTCCAGCGCGGCGGCAGGTACGCGGATGTGCTGACGAAGTTGATGAAGAGCCTGCCCGGCTGCTCGACGGCCTTGCGGAAGTGGGCCTCGATCTTGGGGTACTTGGCGTCCGGCATCGCGTTCCAGTCGTCCTGGATGTCGAAGACCGAGCCGTCCCACCACTTCACACCGGGCAGTCCGCCGTTGTCGGCGATGAGGAGGACCTTGCCGCGGGCCTCGCCGAGGGAGGGGAGCGTGTCGGCGATATGGAAGAGGGGCCGCCAGCCCCGGTTGTCGAGGTAGTCGTCGAAGATCGCGCGGAAGGTGGCGTCGGAGTCCTCCGAGTACTCCTGCTTGACCCGCATCAGGACGGTCTCGGACGGGTGGGCGCCGAGGAAGTTCCAGCAGGCCACGAGCACATCGCCGAACATCATGTTCTGGTAGGCGGCGCCGTGGTGGATGGCGAAGGAGCCGCCGGTGACCCGGCACCGCACGTCCAGGAAGCGGATTCCGGAGTCGAGCTGCTGGGCGATGGTGGTGTTCTGGCACTCGGCCCAGAGCCCGCCGAAACGGGCGCCGGAATCATGGGTTCCGGGGATGGTGAGCGTCCGCAGCGCCCTGCCGCCGTCGATGCCGCTCATCCAGTCCTGGGTGCCCAGGACGCGCTGCGGGGCGGCACCGGCCGGTGCCGCCCCGATGAGTGCGATGGCGGACGCGACGGCCGCGCCCGCGAGGAAACCACGTCTGGTCAAGGACATGTTCGCTGTCTCCTTCGTCGGCCTCCGCGATGTGGGGGGTCGCGGTCGGCACCGGGATGATGGCAGACATGCCCATGACACAGAATGAGTTCGGCGGAAACAGCGGGCAGCCGAGGGGCGGCGGACGAAAGGCCCGCCGCCCCTCGGGAAGCACGCCCTACTTCACGACCGTGATCCGGCCGGTCGCCGGCGGGGCCAGCGGGGCCGACGCACTGGAGTGCGCCGCGAAGTAGGCGGTGAGGGCGTCCAGATCGGACCCGCCCACCAGCTTGTTCCTGTGCTCCTTCAGGACGGCGAAGCCGTCGCCGCCGCCCGCGAGGAACTCGTTCATCGCGACCCGGTAGGTCTTCGCCGCGTCGATCGCCTCGCCGTTCAGCTTCACGGACCCGACGACGATCCGGTCGGCGCCGGTCCTGGTCATGTCGAGCGTGTACGTGAAGCCCCGCGACACCTGGAGGATCTTCGGGGCGGCCTGGTTCGCCCCGCTCACCTGCTGCTGGAGCGCGGTGATCAGCTGGGCGCCGGTCAGGTCGACCGCCGTCATCATGTTGGTGAACGGCTGCACCGTGAACGCCTCGCCGTACGTCACCACACCGTCGCCCTCGCCGCCGGACGCCTGGTGGACCAGGCCCGCGCGGATACCGCCCGGGTTCATCAGCGCGAGCTGCGCGCCGCCCTTGTCGGCCGGGGCCATGCCCTCCAGCTGCGCGTCCGCGATCAGATCGCCGAGCGGCTTCTCGGGGGCGTCGAAGGGGTTCTCGATGTCGGCGGAGATATAGCCCACGGGCCGGCTCGCGATCGGTGCGGCGAGCGCGTTCCAGCGGTCGATGAGACGCGTCATGTCCGGGGCCTTCGGCACGTCACGGGTGACGACGTGGTTGGCGGAGGCGACCGACGTCCGCACGATGTCGCGGGTGCGGCGGTCGTACGTCAGCGTGGTGTCCGTGTACAGCTTGCCGAAGGAGGCGGCGGACGTGACCGTGCGCGGCTTGCCCGACGGGTCCGGGATCGTGCACGCGTACGCCTGGTGGGTGTGGCCGGTGACCAGGGCGTCGACCTGCGGGCTGATCCTCTTGGCGATGTCGACGATCGGTCCGGAGACCCCGTCGCCCGGGCCGGGGCTGTCGCAGTCGTAGTTGTACGAGGCCGACGCCGGCGCCCCGCCCTCGTGGATCAGGGCGACGATCGACCGGACGCCCTTGCGCTCCAGCACCTTGGTGTACTTGTTGATCGTCTCGGCCTCGTCGCCGAACTTCAAGCCCTTGACGCCCTCGGCGGAGACGATGTCCGGCGTGCCCTCCAGGGTGACGCCGATGAACCCGATCTTCACGCCGTCGCGCTGCCACACGAAGTACGGGTCGAGCAGCGGCCTGCCGGACTTCTCGTCCGTCACATTGGCCGCGAGGTACGGGAAGTCGGCGCCCCTGAACTTCCGGCCCTCCTCGAAGCAGCCGTCCTTCTCGTGGCAGCCGCCGTTCTGCATCCGGGCGAGCTCCTTGGCGCCCTCGTCGAACTCGTGGTTGCCGACCGAGGAGACGTCGAGGTCCAGCTTGTTCAGCGCCTCGATCGTCGGCTCGTCGTGGAAGAGCCCGGAGAGCAGCGGCGACGCGCCGATCATGTCGCCGGCCGCGGCGGTGACGGAGTAGCGGTTGCCCTTGCGGGCCTCGCGCAGGTGGGTCGCCAGGTACTCGGCGCCGCCCGCGTCGATGGTCCTGGTGGTGCCGTCCTCGTTGGTGTGGGTGACCCGGCCCGCCGAGCCGGCGGGCGGCTGAAGGTTGCCGTGCAGGTCGTTGAAGGACAGCAGCTGCACATCGACGGTGCGGCCGTACCCGTGTCCGTGTCCGTGCCCATGGCCGTGGCCGTGGCGGTCGCCCAGGCCGGTGGCGCCGGCGGCCCCGGCGGGCATCGCGGCGACAAGCGCGCCGACGGTGGTCAGTCCGGCGACGGCGGCGAGTATGCGGCGGCGCTTCTGGTGCGGTGTCGCTGACATCTGTCCCCTTGTCAGTTCAGCGTCGGTTCGGTGCGGACGGCCGTCGCGACGGGCGTCCTCAGCCGGGCAGCCTAGAGTCAACGCGCGTAGCACGACAGGGGGTAACGGGTTACGACCTGGTTTCCGATCGACTGCCCCCGGGCCCGGCTCGTGGATCGGGCCGGATCGGCGGACGGGATCCGGTACGTGCGCGCCGGGGCGCGCGAGCCGGCAGGATCCGGGAGACCGGCCCCAGCGCCGTACCCTCGACGTATGACTGACGCAGCCCCCGCCATCGAGCCCGGCCGGCAGATCCAGACGCTCGACGAACTCACCCCCGAGCAGGCCGATGACGTCCTGCGCCTGCTCGCCGCCGCCGCACGCGCCGACGGCATGCAGGCCGTCTCGGAGCAGGGACAGCTCCATCTGCGCCACGGACAGCGCGAGGGCGTGCGGCACTTCCTGCTCACCGTCGCCGGGGACCTCCGCGGTTACGCCCAACTGGAGGACACCGACCCGGTGGAGGCCCCCGCGGCCGAGCTGGTGGTGCACCCCGGCCACCGCGGCCGCGGCCACGGGCGCGCCCTCGGCAGCGCGCTGCTCGCCACCTCCGGCAAGCGCCTGCGCGTCTGGGCGCACGGCGGCAAGTCAGCGGCCCGCCATCTGGCGCAGGTGCTCGGCCTCACCCTCTTCCGCGAACTGCGCCAGCTGCGCCGGTCGTTGAGCCCGCTCGACATCCCGGAGCCGGTCCTGCCCGAGGGCGTGACGGTGCGTACGTTCCTGCCCGGCCAGGATGACGCGGCGTGGCTCGCGGTCAACGCCGCCGCCTTCGCCCACCACCCCGAGCAGGGCGCGATCACCCAGCGCGACCTCGACGACCGCAAGCAGGAGACCTGGTTCGACCCGAAGGGCTTCTTCCTCGCCGAGCACGGCGGCGAGATCGTCGGCTTCCACTGGACGAAGGTCCACGCGGAGGAGCAGCTCGGCGAGGTGTACGTGATCGGCATCCGGCCGGACGCCCAGGGCACCGGCCTCGGCAAGGCCCTCACCGCGGTCGGACTGCGCCACCTCGCGGCGCAGGGCCTGCCGGCGGTCCTGCTCTACGTCGACGCGGACAACACGGCGGCGCTGCGGGTGTACGAGCGGCTGGGCTTCACGACGCACGAGGTGGACCTGATGTACCGCACGGAGACGTGATCCGCGGCGGCGCCTGAGGGTTTCGGAACAGGCCCTTCGGCTCGGCCTGTTGGAGCCCGGCGACCGACTGCCCGCCGCCCGCGAGCTGGTCGAGGCGACTGCCATCGATCCGAACACGGTGCCCAAGGCGTACCGCGAGCTGGAACGCGAGGGTCTCGTCGAGGCCCGGCGCGGGCTCGGCACCTTCGTACGCAAGTCGCTGGGCCCCCCGACTGGGCGGCCCGGGCGCGCGGCGGGCCTGGAACGGGACGACGTCGCCGCGCTCTTCGGCGCCGTATTCGACGAGCACTTCACGCCCCACGGCCAGGGGGACGGGACATGGCCGGTACGGCGCTCGAAGCGATCGCGCCGACGCGGAGACACCGGCACACCTGGGCCCTCAAGGACTGCTCTTCCGGCTGCCCGCCGACTCGATCTGCGCCCTCGTCGGCCCCAGCGCGGCGCAGGGAGACCCTCCTGCGCTCGCCGCCCGGCCTGCTGCGCCCCACCTCGGGCCGGATGCGCGTGCTCCGCACCGACCCCGCTGCGGCGCGCGCCGCCCGGCCGTCGCGGCCTTCGTGGCGAGGCCGCTCGTCGCCCGCGGTCAGGAGTCGGACACGTACCGGCGGCTGTGGACCCAGTCGGCCTCGCCCGCCCGCAGGCTCGCGGCGAAGCTGGCCGCGCCCGCGGCCACGTGCCACGGCCTGCGCGGTCCTGGGCGTTGCGGCCGGTGGCCCTCACCGGCCTCCTCGTCCGCCGCACGGTGCCCGCGATGGCGCGTACCGGGACCGACCCGTCCGGCAGCGCCACGGACTGGCCGGTGGAGATCCAGCTGGTCGAGACGGGCGTGGTCCTGGGGAGCCGGGAGGGGCGGAGTGGGGCGGACGCGGCGTAGCGGTACAGTCGCACCGCCCCCGGAGGAGGCCCCGCCCCCCCCGATTCGAAATCGCGGCGCGGCGCCTTGCTTGCCCAGGCGTCATGTTCTCGTTACCAGCCATTCAAGGGCCCTTGCGACCCTCGGTGAATGCAGCCGTCCGCCGAGCCAGACCCACGAGCGCAGCGAAATGGGGGCACCCCCGTGCAAAGCTACGGGGGAGGGCGACCCAGCCCCTCCACGGCCCGCTTCGACGCGCCCTCCGGCCGCTTCGCGCGGAAGAATGGGGACATGAGCAAGCAGCCCGCCGAGGTCCCGGTCCAGCACGTACAGCCGTCCGTCGGCTCCATAGCCGCACACCGCCCGCACACGGTCTCCGCCGCGGTCTCCGATCTCGAGCCCGACCTCGATGCCGACCTCGATGCCTACGAGGACAGCACCGAGGGTGCCGAGCTGCCCCAGGGCCGTTTCCTGGACCGCGAGCGCAGCTGGCTCGCGTTCAACGAGCGCGTCCTGGAGCTCGCCGAAGACCCCGCGACCCCCCTCCTGGAGCGGGCGAACTTCCTCGCGATCTTCGCCTCGAACCTGGACGAGTTCTTCATGGTCCGGGTGGCCGGACTGAAGCGCCGCATCGCCACCGGCGTCGCCACCCGCTCCGCCTCCGGCCTGCAGCCGCGCGAGGTGCTGGAGCTGATCTGGAACCGCTCGCGCGAGCTCATGGCCCGGCACGCCGCCTGCTACCAGCAGGACGTCGCGCCCGCCCTGGCCGACGAGGGCATCCACCTCATCCGCTGGCCCGAGCTCACGGAGAAGGAGCAGGCCCGCCTCTTCACCCTCTTCCGCCAGCAGATCTTCCCGGTCCTCACCCCGCTGGCCGTCGACCCGGCCCACCCGTTCCCGTACATCTCGGGGCTCTCGCTCAACCTCGCCGTGGTCGTACGCAACCCGGTCAGCGGCCACCGCCACTTCGCCCGGGTCAAGGTCCCGCCCCTGCTGTCCCGCTTCCTTGAGGCGTCCCCGCACCGCTACGTCCCGCTGGAGGACGTCATAGCGGCGCATCTGGAGGAGCTGTTCCCCGGCATGGAGGTGCTCGCGCACCACATGTTCCGGGTGACCAGGAACGAGGACCTGGAGGTCGAGGAGGACGACACCGAGAACCTGCTCCAGGCCCTGGAGAAGGAGCTCCTGCGCCGCCGCTTCGGCCCGCCGGTGCGCCTGGAGGTCGAGGAGTCCATCGACCCGTACGTCCTGGACCTGCTCGTCCGCGAGCTGAAGATCTCCGAGTCCGAGGTCTACCCGCTGCCCGGGCCGCTCGACCTGACCGGTCTCTTCGGCATCGCCGGCCAGGACCGGCCGGAGCTCAAGTACCCGAAGTTCGTCGCCGGCACCCACCGCGACCTCGCCGAGGTCGAGTCGGCGTCCGCGCCCGACATCTTCGCGGCGCTGCGCGAGCGGGACGTGCTGCTGCACCACCCGTACGACTCGTTCTCGACCTCCGTCCAGGCTTTCCTGGAGCAGGCCGCGGGCGACCCGGACGTGCTCGCCATCAAGCAGACGCTGTACCGGACCTCCGGCAAGTCCCCGATCGTGGACGCCCTGATCGACGCCGCCGAGGCGGGCAAGCAGGTCCTCGTCCTCGTCGAGATCAAGGCCCGCTTCGACGAGCAGGCCAACATCAAGTGGGCGCGGAAGCTGGAGGAGGCCGGCTGCCACGTCGTGTACGGGCTCGTCGGGCTGAAGACCCACTGCAAGCTCTCGCTCGTGGTCCGGCAGGAGGGCGAGACCCTGCGCCGGTACTCGCACGTCGGCACCGGCAACTACCACCCGAAGACCGCCCGGCTGTACGAGGACCTCGGTCTGCTCACCGCGGACCCGCAGGTCGGAGCGGACCTGTCCGACCTGTTCAACCGGCTGTCCGGGTACTCGCGCCGCGAGACCTACCGCCGGCTGCTCGTCGCCCCGAAATCACTGCGCGACGGGCTGATCGCCCGGATCAACAAGGAGGTCGCCCACCACCGGGCCGGCCGTCCCGCGTTCGTCCGGATCAAGGTCAACTCGATGGTCGACGAAGCGATCATCGACTCGCTCTACCGGGCGTCGCAGGCCGGCGTGCCGGTGGACATATGGGTGCGCGGCATCTGCGCGATACGCCCCGGTGTCGCCGGGCTCTCGGAGAACATCCGGGTCCGCTCGGTCCTCGGCCGCTTCCTGGAGCACTCCCGGATCTTCACCTTCGGCAACGGAGGCGAGCCCGAGGTGTGGTTCGGCAGCGCCGACATGATGCACCGCAACCTCGACCGCCGTATCGAGGCGCTCGTACGGGTCACCGACCCGGCGCACCGCGCGGCACTGAGCCGGCTCCTGGAAACCGGTATGTCCGACACCACGTCGTCCTGGCACCTCGGCCCGGACGGGGAGTGGACCCGGCATTCCACGGACGGCGAAGGCCAGCCGCTGCGGCATGTACAGGAAATGCTCATAGACGCCCGGAGGCGCCGGCGTGCACAGCCCTGACCTTCCCTCCGTCGCCCGGGGGGCCGGTGCCGACCAGGTCCTGGCCGAGTATCTGCACACACAGGCCGCGGACTTCCTGCGGAGTCTGCGCGTGCACGGCGAATGCGGTGCGGACACGACGGGCGCGGAGGACGCGGCCGGAGCGCTGCGCCGCTCCGCCCGCCGCATCAGCGGTGCCCTGCACACGTACCGCCCGCTGCTGGACACCGCCTGGGCGGACCAGCTCCGCACGGAGCTGACCTGGCTCTCCGGCATGCTCGCCCAGGAACACGCCTGCACGGCCCGTCTGAACCGGCTGCTGGACGCCCTGTCCCGCCTCTCGGGCACGGGTCCGGTGCCGCTCCCGCGCGCGGAGGCCGACCTGGCGGTCCTGACGAGCCCGGAAGTCCTGGCCGCCACATCGCCCGGCGCGCACGAGGCCGAGGCGACGGCCGCCAGCGAGGCGGCCCCCCTGGTCACCGGGCAGGACGTACAGGCCAAGGCCGCGGCGCGCGGCGCCGCCACCACGTCAGGGGCGCGAGGAGCGCTCACCGTGGGAGCCGCACGGGCCGGGGCGCTCCTGGAGCGCCAGCTGACGCTGGGGCGCACGCGGGCGCACTCGGCGGCGCTCCAGGCACTCGGGTCGTCGCGGTTCCACGCGGTCGCCGACGCCGTCGCCCTGCTCGCCTCCGAGGTGCCGTTCGCGGCCGCCGCCACGGCGCCCGCGGACGTACTGCAGGGGCATGCCGAGACGGCCGAGCGCCGGCTCCTGGACGCGGTCGCGGCGCTGCCGCTCGCCCGCGCCGCGCACCCGTACAACGCGGACGCGCTGGTCCACGGCCTGGCCACGACCTCCGCCGGCGAGGCCCAGGACGCGCCGTGGCACCACGTACGGCTGCTGCTGCGGCTGCACCGGTACGCACAGGAGGTCGTCTGCTCGGGTACGCACCCGCTGCTGACGATCGCGGGGCGAACCCTGGACCGGCACCGGGACGCAGCCGAGGCCGCCTCCGCCGCGGCGACCGCGGCCCGCACCCCCCGTATCGCTCCCGCGACGGCGTACGCCCTCGGCGTCCTGCACGCGGACCAGCGCCACGAGGTCGAGGCCGCACGCTTCGCCTTCCACCGGGTGTGGCAGAGCCAGGCGGTGGCCGCACCATGAGCACCCCCGGAAGCTCCGGCACTCCCGGCAGCTCCGACACGCCCGGCAGCCCCGGTACCCCTGGCAGCGCCCAAGCCGGGACCGTGCGCGCCGCCGGCTGCGTCCTGTGGCGCCGTGCGCCGCGGAGCGACGACGGCATCGAGATATGCCTCGTCCACCGCCCCCGCTACGACGACTGGTCCCATCCCAAGGGCAAGCTGAAGCGGTCCGAGGACGCCCTCGCCGGGGCCCTGCGCGAGGTCCTGGAGGAGACCGGGCACCACGCCACCCCCGGCCCCCGTCTCCCCACGGTCCACTACGTCGCGAACGGGCGTCCCAAGGAGGTCAGCTACTGGGCCGCCGAGGCGCAAACGCCGGGCAAATTCATTCCCGGCCGCGAGGTCGACCGCATCGACTGGCTGGTCCCGACCGCCGCCCGCGCGCAGCTCACCCAGCTCCGCGACCGCCATCTCGTGGACGCGCTCGTCTCAGAACTCGGGATACTCGGCAGTACTGGCGCGCATTGACGCCGCACAGCCGTTTCAATGAGGTCTGGCACAATCGGACAGCACGCCACATAACGCCGCCAAACGGCCGAGGTCACGCCCAGATAAAGGCGGCACCTCATTGACCGGCAGGGTTCACCTTCCGTTTACCACCACCCGTCGGCGGCTTCACCTGATCTGCCTAATTTCGGGCTTACAAGGTGACCGGCACAGCGCCGCACCACCCACCCCGACACGCGCCGCCGTACCACGTCGAGCAAAGCGACGTCCTCGACCGGCGCTCCTGGAAGGAACACCCGAAAAGTGAAGCTTCAGCGCAACAACGGGCTTCGCGCCACCGCGCTTGCTGCCCTCGCGGTCTCCGGCGCCCTGGTCCTCACGGCGTGTGGTTCGGACAACAACGCAGGCGACACGACCGGTGGCGCCGGCGACAAGACCGCTGCTGCCTCCAACATCAAGTGCGACGACGCCAAGGGCCAGCTGATGGCGTCCGGCTCCAGCGCTCAGAAGAACGCCATGGACCTGTGGGTCAAGAACTACATGGCCGCGTGCACGGGCGTGGAGATCAACTACAAGTCCTCCTCCTCCGGTGAGGGCATCGTCGCCTTCAACCAGGGCACGGTCGGCTTCGCCGGCTCCGACTCGGCGCTGAAGCCCGAGGAGGTCGCCGAGTCCAAGAAGATCTGCTCCGGTGGCCAGGGCATCAACCTGCCCATGGTCGGCGGCCCGATCGCGATCGGCTACAACGTCCCCGGCGTGGAGAACCTCGTCCTGGACGCCCCCACCATCGCCAAGATCTTCAACTCGGAGATCAAGAAGTGGAACGACCCGGCGATCGCCAAGCTGAACCCGGGCGCCAAGCTCCCGGACATGGCGATCCAGGCCTTCCACCGCTCCGAGGACTCCGGCACCACCCAGAACCTCGGTAAGTACCTCGGCAAGGCCGCTCCGGACGCGTGGAAGTACGAGGCCGAGAAGAAGTGGCCCGCCAAGGGCGGCCAGGCTGCCTCCGGCTCCGCCGGTGTCGCGGCCCAGGTCAAGCAGGTCGAGGGCGCCATCGGCTACTTCGAGCTGTCCTACGCCACCTCGCAGTCCATCCCGACCGTCGACATCTCGACCGGTGCCGCCGCTCCGGTGAAGGCGACCTCCGAGAACGCCTCGAAGGCCATCGCCGCCGCCAAGGTCGAGGGCACCGGCAAGGACCTGGCCCTGAAGCTCGACTACGCCACCAAGGCCGAGGGTGCCTACCCGATCGTCCTGGTGACGTACGAGATCGTCTGCGACAAGGGCAACAAGGCCGACACCCTGAGCACGGTCAAGTCCTTCCTGACCTACACCGCCTCCGACGAGGGCCAGAAGGTCCTCAGCGAGGCCGGCTACGCCCCGATCCCCGCTGAGATCAACGCCAAGGTCCGCGAGACGGTCAACAGCCTCTCGTAACCCAGGCGTCCGAAAAGGCGACGAACGGCCGGTCCGGTGCACCACGCCGGGCCGGCCCGCCGCCGCCACCATCCGGTGCACCGCCGCCAAGGGAAGCCGCAAACCCGCGGGCCTTCCCCCACCCAGACCGGAAAGACCATGGCTTCCACGACACCCATAGAGACACCGCCGGCGAGGCCGGCCGCCTCGCGCCGGGCCACATCCACCGGCCGCGCGGGCGACAAGATCTTCCTGGGCCTCTCACGGGGTTCGGGCATTCTGCTGCTTGTGATCATGGCGTCCATCGCCGTGTTCCTCAGCTATCGCGCAGCGATCGCGATCTCCAAGGACGAAGGCAACTTCCTCACGACCTTCGACTGGAACCCGGCGGGCAACCCGCCGGTCTTCGGCATCGCCGTCCTGCTCTTCGGCACGATCGTCAGCTCGATCATCGCGATGGCCATCGCGGTTCCGATCGCTGTCGGTATCGCCCTCTTCATCTCCCACTACGCGCCGCGCAAGGTCGCCGCCCCGCTCGCCTACGTGGTCGACCTGCTGGCCGCCGTGCCGTCGATCATCTACGGCATCTGGGGCGCCCTCTTCCTGGTCCCGTACCTGAACGGGCTGAACCTCTGGCTCGACGAGTACCTCGGCTGGACATACATCTTCGAGAAGACCGAGGTCGGCGTCGCCCGCTCGCTCTTCACCGTCGGCATCCTGCTCGCGATCATGATCCTTCCGATCGTGACCAGCGTCAGCCGTGAGGTCTTCCTCCAGGTCCCGCGGATGAACGAGGAGGCCGCGCTCGCGCTCGGCGCCACCCGCTGGGAAGTCATCCGCATGTCGGTGCTCCCCTTCGGCCGCTCCGGCGTCATCTCCGCCTCGATGCTCGGCCTCGGGCGCGCGCTCGGCGAGACGATGGCCGTGGCGACGGTGCTCTCCCCGAGCTTCCTCATCTCGTTCCACATCCTGAACCCGGGCGGCGGCACGTTCGCCCAGAACATCGCCGCGAAGTTCGACGAGGCCAACGAGTTCGGGCGGGACGCCCTGATCGCCTCCGGTCTGGTCCTCTTCATCCTCACCCTGCTGGTCAACGGCGCCGCGCGCATCATCATCGCGCGTCGCAAGGAGTTCTCGGGGGCGAACGCCTGATGTCCCACGCAACCGTCAAGGACGTCCGTCCCCCCGCCTCCGCGCGCCGCGGCTCCCTGAGCCGCCGCGGACTCCCCCGCTGGGCCCAGCCCGTCTTCGCGGTCGTCGCCATCGCCCTCGGCATCGGCATCGGCGCAGCCGCCGGCCTGCAGAGCCGGGTGCAGTGGGGCCTCATCGCCGCGCTGCTCTTCCTCCTCATCTCGTACGTCACCACGTCGGTCGTCGAAAACCGCCGACAGGCCAAGGACCGCCTCGCCACCAGCATCGTCTGGGTGTGCTTCGTCCTCGCCGTCATCCCGCTGCTCTCGCTGATCTGGGTCACCATCAGCCGCGGTGTGAAGGTCCTCGACGGATACTTCCTCACCCACTCGATGGCCGGCGTCCCCGGCTTCGAGCCCGGCGGCGGTGTCTACCACGCGCTGATCGGCACGCTGGAGCAGGTCGGTATCGCGACCCTGATCTCGGTTCCGATCGGTCTGCTGACCGCGGTCTACCTGGTCGAGTACGGCAAGGGCGCGCTCGCCCGCGCCGTGACCTTCTTCGTCGACGTCATGACGGGCATCCCTTCGATCGTCGCGGGTCTGTTCATCCTCTCGATCATGCTGCTGGCCGGACTCCAGCCGTCCGGACTCATGGGCGCGCTCGCCCTGACGATCCTGATGATCCCGGTCGTGGTCCGCTCCACCGAGGAAATGCTGAAGCTCGTCCCGAACGAGCTCCGCGAGGCGTCACTCGCCCTCGGTGTCCCGAAGTACCGCACGATCCTGAAGGTGGTCATCCCGACCGCCGTCGGCGGCATCTCCACCGGTGTGATGCTGGCGGTCGCCCGCATCGCCGGTGAGACCGCCCCGATCCTGCTGCTCGTCTTCGGCAGCCAGCTGATCAACTCGAACCCCTTCGAAGGTGCTCAGTCCTCGCTCCCCTACTACATCTGGGAGCAGTACAAGGTGGGTAGCGAGGCGTCGTACGACCGCGCCTGGGCCGCCGCCCTCGTACTGATCGCCTTCGTCATGATCCTCAACCTGGTGGCCCGCGGCATCGCCCGCTGGAAGGCCCCGAAGACCGGCCGCTAAGGCCATTTGGAAGTGATTTGAACATGGCCAAGCGAATCGACGTCAGCGGCCTCAGCGCCTTCTACGGCTCCCACAAGGCCATCGAGGACATCTCGATGACCGTGGAGCCCCGCTCCGTGACGGCCTTCATCGGCCCGTCCGGCTGCGGCAAGTCCACCTTCCTGCGCACCCTGAACCGCATGCACGAGGTCACCCCCGGTGGCCGCGTGGAGGGCAAGGTGCTCCTGGACGACGAGAACCTGTACGGCTCCCAGGTCGACCCGGTCGCGGTGCGGCGTACGGTCGGCATGGTGTTCCAGCGGCCGAACCCGTTCCCGACCATGTCGATCTTCGACAACGTCGCGGCGGGCCTGCGGCTCAACGGCAAGTACAGCAAGCGCCAGCTCACTGAGGTCGTCGAGAAGTCCCTCAAGGGCGCGAACCTCTGGAACGAGGTCAAGGACCGCCTCAACAAGCCCGGTTCGGGCCTGTCCGGCGGCCAGCAGCAGCGTCTGTGCATCGCCCGTGCGATCGCGGTCGAGCCGGACGTCCTGCTGATGGACGAGCCCTGCTCGGCGCTGGACCCGATCTCGACCCTCGCGATCGAGGACCTGATCGGTGAGCTGAAGGAGCGCTTCACGATCGTCATCGTGACGCACAACATGCAGCAGGCGGCGCGTGTCTCGGACCGTACGGCGTTCTTCAACCTCGCGGCGGTCGGCCAGCCGGGCCGGCTGATCGAGATCGACGAGACCGAGCGCATCTTCTCGAACCCGTCGGTCCAGGCGACCGAGGACTACATCTCGGGCCGCTTCGGCTAGGCCCTGACAGGACTCCTTGCGGTGCTGCATGGCGGTGCCACCGCAAGGCACAGGGTCCGCCCCCTCTCCTCCGGGAGAGGGGGCGGACCCATTTCCTGCCGTGGCCGCGCGGCGGCCACGGCCGGACAATGCCGCCGCCGCAGAAGACGCGGTACCAAAGGCGTCGTAAGGCGTCGCACCAAAGGCGTCGACCCCGGCGCGCAGTGCGCCGGGGTCGAGGAGTCTCCGGGGTCGACGGGCGCTAGGGAGGGAGTGCCCGGCCCGCAGGGGCACGACGTCAGCCGAAGGCGAGGCTCACGATCCAGTAGCTGAACGCCGCCATCAGCGCCGCCGCCGGCATGGTGATGAACCACCCGAGCACGATGTTCTTCGCGACGCCCCACCGCACCGCGTTCACCCGCTTCGTCGCACCGACACCCATGATCGCGGACGTGATCACATGCGTCGTCGAGATCGGCGCGTGGAAGAGGAACGCCGAGCCGAACATGATCGACGCCCCCGTCGTCTCCGCGGCGAACCCCTGCGGCGGATCCAGCTCGATGATCTTGCGCCCCAGCGTCCGCATGATCCGCCAGCCGCCCGCGTACGTACCCAGCGACAGCATCACGGCACAGACGATCTTGACCCACACCGGGATCGGATCGCCGAAGTCCTCGACATCGGCGATCACGAGGGCCATCACCACGACGCCCATCGTCTTCTGGGCGTCCTGGAGACCGTGGCCCAGCGCCATGCCCGCCGCCGACACCGTCTGCGCTATACGGAAGCCGCGCTTCGCCTTCGCCGGGTTCGACCGCCGGAACAGCCACATGATCGCGGTCATCACCAGATAGCCGGCGACGAGACCGACCAGCGGCGACAGGAACATCGGGATGATGATCTTGTCGACGACCCCCGCCCAGATCACCTCCGTCCCGCCCGCCAGCGCCGCGCCGACCATGCCGCCGAAGAGGGCGTGCGAGGACGACGAGGGCAGCCCGAAGTACCAGGTGATCAGGTTCCAGACGATCGCGCCGACCAGTGCGGCGAAGAGGATGCCCATGCCCCGGTCGCCCTTGGGCGTCGCGATCAGGCCCTCGCTCACGGTCTTGGCGACCCCACTGCCCAGGAACGCTCCGGCGAGGTTCATCACCGCCGCCATCGCCAGCGCCGCGCGGGGCGTCAGCGCCCGCGTCGAGACCGAGGTCGCGATCGCGTTCGCGGAGTCGTGGAAGCCGTTGGTGTACGTGAAGAAGAGCGCGACCGCGATGGTCACGACCAGCGCAAAGGTGTCCACGAAGCTCAGGACTCCTTGACCGCGATGGTCTCCACGGTGTTGGCCACGTGCTCGAAGGCGTCCGCGGCCTCCTCCAGGACGTCCACGATCTGCTTGAGCTTGAGCACCTCGATCGCGTCGTACTTGCCGTTGAAGAGGTGCGCGAGGAGCTTGCGGTGGATCTGGTCCGCCTGGTTCTCCAGCCGGTTGACCTCGATCCAGTACTCGGTGAGGTTGTCCATGGTCCGCAGGTGCGGCATGGCCTCGGCCGTCAGCTCGGCGGCCCGCGCCAGCACCTCGATCTGCTGCTCGACGCCCTTCGGAAGCTCCTCGACGTTGTAGAGGACGACCAGGTCGACGGCCTCCTCCATGAAGTCCATGATGTCGTCGAGGGACGATGCGAGGGAGTAGATGTCCTCGCGGTCGAAGGGTGTGATGAACGAGGAGTTCAGCTGATGGAAGATCGCATGGGTAGCGTCGTCCCCGGCGTGCTCCGCTGCCCGCATCCGTTCCGCGATCTCGGCTCGGGCGGGACCATCCGCTCCGAGCAGTTCCATAAGGAGCTTCGAGCCCGTGACGATGTTGTCCGCGGACGCGGCGAACATGTCATAGAAGCTCGTCTCCCTGGGGGTCAGACGAAATCGCACGTGGGGTCCTCGGGGTGCTGGGTTTCGGTCACGCTGATGCTAGGCGCATCATCCGGCCACGGCTAACCGGCGTCCCTTCAGTGTCGCCCATGGGCCACAGTGATCAGCACAGGGCCCTGCCACAACCGGCAGGGATCGGTACCATATACCCACGAGGGGTATATCGGACACGGCTACGGCACCACTACGGGAGGACGCGATGACCACCACGGACACGACGGCCGCGGAGACGGCCGGCGACCTTCCCGTCACCGACCACGACCGCGGTGTGCACGGCTACCACAAGCAGAAGGAGGAGCACCTCAAGCGGCTCCGCCGGATCGAGGGCCAGATCCGGGGCCTGCAGCGGATGGTCGACGAGGACACGTACTGCATCGACATACTCACCCAGGTCTCGGCCTCCACCAAGGCGCTGCAGTCGTTCGCGCTGCAGCTGCTGGAGGAGCACCTGCGCCACTGCGTCGCGGACGCGGCGCTCAAGGGCGGTGACGAGATCGACGCGAAGGTCGAAGAGGCGACGAAGGCGATCGCCCGCATGATGCGGACCTGACGCCGCGGGCCGGGCCCGGCCCGCGGCGCGACGCCCGTTCCGCCGCCGCGCCGCTCGTCAGTCGGTTGTGGTCTCCGACACGTTGAGCACCTCGTCGATACGGTCGTCGCTGAGCCGCTCGCCGTCCGCGGCCGAGGCCGCGATCATCAACTCACCGCAGAGCTCGATCTCGGCGAGGGCCACGTAGTCGTCCTGGACTGTCGGCGTACTGGGCGGAGCCACGTGCTTTCACCTCTTCCGGCCGGCCGGTGTCGACTCCCTAGCGTAGGGACGGGGACACGCGCGAGGCATGGCACGTCCGGACCATTTACCGACAGTCCGTCCGCCCCGGGCCTGCCTCAGGCCCGCCTCGGACGCCGCCCCGCCCCGGGTCCCTTCTCATCAGACCCCGTCGCGGATCTGCCCCGCGTAGATGTCACGGTGGGCCGGCAGCTGCACGACGACGGGGGCGCCGAACTCGTACAGCAGCGTCGTCGAGGCGACGGCGACCGTGCGGCCCTGGTTGACGAAGCTGAACTGGTGGCGCACCTTGCGCAGCCGCCCCGCGTCGTCGAGATACGCGTCGAAGGGGACCGCGTCCTCGGCGAACCCCTGCGCCGCGGCCGTCAGCGCACCCCTCACCTGCGGTGAGGCCGCCCGCGCGGCATGCGCGATGTCCGTCACGCCGCGGTAGTGGGCGACCCGCACTCCGGCGAGGTCCTCCTGGCCGAGGAACGTCACGCTCCGCGCTCCGCGCAGCAGCTCGGCCGCGGCGGCCGGGTCGGTCGCCCCGCCCGTGACCAGGTTGCCGTCCTGCAGGGTGGTCGTGTCGACCCGCACCCACTTGTCCGCGGGGACGCCCGCGCCGCGGTCCTTCATATAGAGGGCGCCGGGCGCCAGCAGCTCGGTGATCGGCCGGTGCTCGTCCGTGCCCGCGGGGTCCTTGGGCAGCACCACCTTGAGCCGGCCCATGGTGCGGCGGAAGTCGTAGCCGCCCTCGCCGCGGATGGTGACCCGGGTCCCGCCGGCAGCCATCTCCATCGCGGTGCGGGCCTTGGAGGTCCCCGCGTCCGCGAGCACGTCCGCGGCGTTGCGCACGGTGGCGACGGGGTCTCCTGGGGGCCGGGCGTCGGCCACGGCATCCCCGCCGGTGGAGCACCCCGCGGTCGCGGCCACCCCCATACCCACCATGGCGGCGGCCGCGCACACCCCGCCCCTGAGCCTGTGCTGCTGCACCACCATCGCCGGTATCCCCTTCCTGGACCCACCCGCCCCGGATAACGACGGCCCCGGCGCGTCGTCACGCCGGGTACCGTGGAGTTGTGCAACAGCAACACGAAACACGCACGACCGAACGAGGATCCTTCTCGATCGCCAGCTGCACCTGCGGCTGGTGCGGACCGGCCAGACGCTCCCGCGAACGCGCACGTGCGGACGCCCAGTTGCACAGAACCAGACCGGAAACCGGCCTCCTGACGACCCCGGGCGGCGTGACCGTGACCCGCCGCGGACCGTGACCCGCAGGGGGTGAACATGCCCCGCGGGGGACCGTGACCCGCAGGGGTGCGAGACCGGTCGTAACGAGGCCGCGAGCCCGCTAGGCCGCGAGGCCCTTCTCGCCGGGGCCGGCCTCCTGGCGCGGCTCTGCGAGGTCGAGCGTCTCGTGCGGCTGCGGCTCCCAGTCCCGCTCCGGGGCCAGGTCCCCCCTCGCCGCGCGCCGTGACCGTAGGAGCCACCCCGCACGCCCGGAGCGGGCGACCGCGGACATCAGGGGGGTCAGCAGCCCCAGCGCCAGCGGTGCGAGGAGCAGCGTGACGGCGGTGCCGAGCGCGAAGCCGCCGATGACGTCCGTCGGGTAGTGCACGCCCATGTAGACCCGGCAGAAGCCCTCCGCCAGGGCGAGCGCGATGGCCGCGAGCCCGAAGCGCCGGTGCGCGACGAAGAGCCCGACGCCCAGCGCCATCGCCATGGTCGCGTGGTCGCTGACGAAGGAGAAGTCGGTCTTCCCGTCCACCAGGACCTCGAGCCCCTCGTGGTCCCGGAACGGACGCGGCCGCTCCACGAATCCGCGGATGGGGATGTTCACCAACAGCGCCACACCGGCCGCGAGCGGCGCCCAGACCAGCGCGGCCAGCGCCGAGACCGACTCCTCCTCGGTACCGCGGCGGCGCACGCTCCACCAGCACCACACCGCGACGAGGACCAGCGCGAGCATGATCCCGTACTCGCCGACGAACCCCATGACGCGGTCGAACCACGGCGGCGCCGACCGGGCCAGCCCGTTGATGTCGTGCAGCAGGCCGACGTCGGGGTTCGACCCCGGGTCGAATGCGAGTCCAGCCATCTGCTGCGGCTCCTTGCCTGCTTGTCGTCTGCTGTCGCGGGCGCACGCCGGTGTGCGCACCGCTCCTGCCAACCCCCCGTGGTCGGTACGTCGGTGCGGTGTACGTACGGACGGCGGTGTGCGTACGTACGTATGCTCCGCCCCGAGGAACGACTGGTCCTACAGGTCCGTTCCACTCTCCACGGAACGATCACCAGGACGTTATCGAAGAGTGACACATCGTCGCAGCTCAGGGCCTTGACCTAACGGAGAGTTCCAGCCATCCCCGACGCCCCGTCAGCCCGGCTCGGCCCGGCCCGATACGGCCCGACTCGGCTCACTCCGCCGGCCGGGCCGTCGGCAGCGCCGCGGCGCCGTCCTTCGTGACCCGGGTCGCCCCGAAGTAGTCCGGTGTGTCGATCTTGTCGAAGCGGATCACGGCACCGGTGTACGGAGCGTTGATCATGTACCCGCCGCCGACGTACAGCCCCACGTGCCGGATCGCCCGCGAGTTGGCCAGGTCGTCCGAGAAGAACACCAGGTCGCCGGGGAGCAGCTCGTCCCGCGAGGGGTGCGGCCCGGCGTTGTACTGGTCGTTCGCGACGCGCGGCAGCTCGATCCCGACGGTCCGGTACGCGGCCTGCGTCAGCCCCGAGCAGTCGAACCGCCCGCCGTGCTCCGGCGTCCCGTTCCCGCCCCACAGATACTTCGTCCCGAGCTTCTGCTGCGCGAAGTAGATCGCCCCGGCCGCCTGCCGCGAGGGCTGGACCCGCCCGACCGGCCTGGCGAAGCTCTTCTCGAGCGTCCGGATGATCTTGACGTAGTTCTGCGTCTCCCTGTACGGCGGCACCCCGCCGTACTTGATGACCGCGTACGCCCCCGCGTTGTACGCCGCCAGCATGTTGTCCGTCGGGTCGCCCGGCGCCTTCTTCACATACCCGGCGAGCTTGCAGTCGTACGACGCGGCCGACGGAATCGCGTCCGCCGGATCCCACACGTCACGGTCCCCGTCCCCGTCCCCGTCCACCCCGTGCGCGGACCACGTCCCCGGGATGAACTGCGCGATGCCCTGCGCCGCCGCCGGACTCTGCGCCTTCGGATTCCAGCCGCTCTCCTGGTACAACTGCGCGGCCAGCAGGGCCGGGTTGATGGCCGGGCAGAGCGTCCCCCACTTCTCCACCAGCCCCTGGTACAGCGCCGGCACGGCCCCCTTGACGAGCGCGACGGCTCCCCCGTTGTTCCTGATCCCTGCGGCCGCGGAGTACGTCCCGACGACCAGCAGCGCGAGAAACCCGAGGCACACCCCGACGGCTCCGCCCCCGAGCAGCCATGCCTTACGCACCGTCAATCACCCTCCGCCGCGCGGCTGTCCACCGTGAGTCAGTCTAGGGGCGGGGGGCCCGCTTCAGGAGGGCCCCTCGCTCTCTGGCCCACCCGTGTTACCCGTAGGTAGCGTGTGTCCAGCACCTGTCGGCAGGGAGAGGCGGCCCGTCATGGCGGATCAGGCACCCGAGGCGTTCTTCGAACGGATCTCCGAGACCCGCTTCGCGCCGACCGAGCACACCCGCGGCCCCTGGGACGCGGACTCCCAGCACGCCGGGCCACCCGCCGCGCTGCTCGGGCGGGCGCTGGAGGAGCGATCGGGGGCACGGGAGGACATGCGCCTCGCGCGGGTCACGTACGAGATCGTGCGGCCGGTGCCGATCGGACCGCTGGAGGTGACCACGACCGTGGTGCGCAGCGGCAGGAGCGTGGAACTCGTCGAGGCCGCGCTGACGCCCGAGGGAGAGGCGGCGCCGGTGATGCTCGCCCGCGCGCTCCGGATCCGTACGCTCGGCGAGCCGGGACCGGCGGTCGCCGAAGGACCACAGCTGCCCTCGCCCGGGGAGACCGCCGAGACGCCCTTCTTCGCCGTGCCATGGGACGTCGGTTACCACACGTCCATGGACACCCGCTTCACCGAAGGCACCTTCAGGGAGCAGGGCCCCGGCACCTGCTGGATGCGGATGCGCCTGCCGCTCGTCGCGGGCGAGGAGGTCCGCCCCCTCGACCGCGTGCTGATCGCCGCCGACTCCGGGAACGGCATCAGCAACGTCCTCGACTTCAGCCGCCACATCTTCGTCAACGCCGACCTGACGGTCCATCTGCACCGCCACCCGGTCGGCGAGTGGGTCTGCGTGGAAGCCCGTACGAGCGTGGACCCGGCGGGCCTCGGCCTCGCGGACTCCCGGCTCCACGACGAGAAGGGGCCGATCGGCCGCGGCGCGCAGAGCCTGTTCGTCGCCCCCCGCTGAAGGCCGTCCTGGCCCGCGGCCGGCCCGGCGAGACGCGGTGGCGCGGCGAGAGGCGGTGTCGCGGCGAGACTCGGTGGCGCGGCGGCCGAGTGCGCACACCCCGACCCGCCAGGGTGGCCTGGACCAGCCACCATTACCCTGTGTCACGCAGCCAGGAAGGCTGTGAACCATCCCCGCCGACGACCACGGCAGGGCGAGCACCGCAGGAGAACACATGGGAAACGTGGGGAACAAGGTACGCCGGGCCGGCGACTCCGGGGGAACGATCGCGGCGGTGAGCGTCATCGCGCTCATCGCCGTCGCCGTGGCCCTGCTCGGGCTGGTGACCGTACGGTCATGAGCTGACACCCCGGCAGGTCGGGCGCCGCATGCACCGCCGGACACCGGTGCCCGCCCTGCCGACCGGCTCGCCGCAGCACATCGCGGGCCGCCAACGTCACCCAACCGGACCCGCAGCCTCGCCCGTTGGAGTGACCCGCTCCTCCCGGCCGCCTCACGCCCACCGCCCTGACCTCGGCATTTCCGGCCCGGAGCGCCCCAACGACAGTCATTGCCCGGAGTCACCCTGCGTGATACACAGAGTGACCACACGAGTACTCGCACAAACCCCGCTCGCCGCCGCCGCAGGTCAGCGCGGCGGCTTCGGTCATTTGTGCGGGGATCGGGTAAAGAGACCAGCCAAGTCGGCGCACGAGACCAATTTCATCAGCGAAGATAGAGCGTGACCCGTGCCGAGCGGCAAGGGCGACGAACTACCCGACAGGGGCGGTGAGTTACATGATCCTGGCAGCCGAAAAGGGCGACATCACCACCATCATCGGCGGAATCGCCCCCAACTGGGGGCCTTTCGGGAGCCTGGGGAACGAGGCCCGCGTGATGATCGAGGTCGTGATGGCGGTGGCCATCCTGCTCTGCCTGGGCATCGCGATCTGGGGGGCCGCGAAGCAGCGCATCGGCGCGACCGCCCTCCGCGACACCTTCAGCGCCGAACAGGGCAAGGGCCTGATCGTCGCCGGACTGACCGGAGTCTTCATCATCGGGTCGCTGGGGACCCTGTTCACCATCGTGTACGGGATGGCCGTCTGACGTCCCGTCACCCGACTCCGCCATCTCACCCCGTACCCCGACTCCAACCGTCCCCGACACCATCCGCCCGTCGTGCCCAACGGCAGAGGTTGCGTCTCCCTGATGTCGAGTCACCACACCGCGCCCGCGCGGACTCCAGCACGGCTACCGTCGTACTACGGCTACGGCTACGGCGAGGGGGCGGGCACGGCATGAGCTTCGGCGACGAGCACGACAGCAACGGGGGCGCGGGACAGACCCGTACGCGCCTCCCGGAAGCCGGCAACGACGTCTACGGCGGCGCACGCCGGCCCGTACGGAACTCGCGCTCCCTCATCACCGTGGTGGGCGTCGTCACTCTGCTGATCGCCGCGATCGCGTTCGCGAACCGCGGCGACGGCGCGGACAACCCCCAAAGCACGTCGGAAGCGAAGGGCTCGACCCCGACGGCGGCGACGGGCGTGCGCCCCGTGAAGGGGAAGGACGGGGCAATCGCGACGGGGTACGCGAAGGACGAGCAGGGGGCGCAGAGCGCGGCGGCGAATTACGCGGTGGCGCTCGTCTCCGCCGACATCCTCAAGCCTGACCGGCGGAGCGAGATCGTGCGGCAGTTGTTCGTCGCGAGCAAGGTCAGCGAACTGGAAACCAGCTTCGACAAGGCCTACAGCAAGGAGTTCCTGGAGAAGCTCGGGCTCGACACGAGCGGCAACGCCGCCGAAGGACTGACCTACGTGTCTCGGACTGCACCCGTTGGCACCAAGATCACCCGGTCCACGGACAACTCCGCAACGATCGAAGTCTGGTGCACGGGCGTGTTCGGGATTGCCGGCGTGGGCTCCACCAATCCTGTGACCAACGACTGGTTCACGATGACGCTGAGTCTGCAATGGACGGGTGGGGACTGGAAGGTCGCGAGCTTCTCCCAGAAGGAGGGCCCCGCCCCCGTGAACGCTGACCGCACGGCCTCCAGCGCCGATGACATCGCGAAGGCCGTCGAGGAGTTCGGAGGGTTCACGTATGCCCGCTAGCCCGCGCCGAGCGCTTCGCTTCGCCGGCGTAGCGGCAGCCGTCCAGACGACGGTGATGCTGCTGGCGGCGCGTGCGCACGCGGCACCCAGCCCCACGCCGACGCCGTCACCGTCCAACGCGGACGACTGTGACCTCATCGTCGGCCCCGCACGCGACTACTGCGAAAACGGCGACGCCACCCCCCGCTCCCCCTCCCTCGACGACCCCACCACCCCCCTCGACCCCCTCGCCTCCCTCGCCAAGGGCTGTGCCGACGCCGCCGTCGCGATCGTCGACGCGCTGTCGAAGGCCGTGAAGTCCACCGCGCAGGTGGACTTCACCAACGACACCTTCCTCTCCCAGTACGCCATCGTCTTCGCCGCCGCCACCTTCCTCACCCTCCTCCTCTGGCTCCTCGCCGTCGCCAAGCGCGCGATCCGCGGTGTGCCGCTCGCGACGGCGATGTCCGAGGCGATCGGGTTCCTCTGGCTGACCGTTCTCGCCTCGGCCTTCACGCCGCTGATCCTCTACACGCTCGTCTCGGCGACCGACGCGATCACCGAGGTGATCGCGTCGGGGACCGGCGGGCAGACGGACGTCTTCTTCGGCAGCTTCAAGGAGGCGCTGCAGAAGGGCGATGACATCGGCGGCGGGCCGATCATGCTGATCATCGTGTCGCTCGTGACGGTCGTCGCGGCCGGTGTGCTGTACCTGGAGCTGTTCATCCGGGCCGTGCTGCTGTACGTCGGCGCACTGCTCGGTGTCGTCGTGTACGCGGGGCTCGTCGACAAGAACCTCTGGGGGCATGTCCGCCGCTGGGCCGGGATCATGATCGCGGTGATCCTCGTGAAGCCGGTCATCATCATCGTGCTCGGTCTCGCGGGGGCGCTCTCGGGCGACGACGGGCCGAACGCGTTCTCCGCCGTGGTCACCGGCCTCGCGATCATCCTGCTCGCCATCTTCGCCTCGGCGATGATCTACCGCTTCGTCCCCGGTTTCGGCGACGAGATCGCGGCCTCCCGCAACAACCGCATCCAGAACAGCGCCGAGAGCAAGGCGGCCGCCGTCATCAGCTCCCCCGCCGCCCTCGTCTCGCAGGGCATCAAGACCCACTCCACCCGCAGCGAGCAGCACGGCGGCGGCTCCGAGGCCCGGCCCGCGAGCCCCGTCGCCGGCGGTGTGGCGGCGCACGGTTCGCGCGGGGGATCGGCCGGGGGCATGGGCGGGGGCGGTGGCGGCGGCGGAATTGTCCCCTCCGCCGCACCTCCGCCCCGTAGCGGGAACGCCCCCACCGCGGGCACCCCCCACAGCAACCGCAAGAGCACAGGCACAGGAAGCACAGGAGGTGGAGGGCGTTGACGACGCAGTCCCAGCCCATCGCGCCCCGCCGTACGTACCTCATCGGCCGGGCCCGGCCGAACGCGATCATCGGCAAGAACCGTGAGACCGGCGAGATCGCGCTGATCATCGCCGGCGCGTTCCTCGGCATGATGAGCGGCCTGCTGGTCCCCCTGCTCTCCCTGCGGATCGTGCTGCTGACGGGCTTCCCGATGCTGGCGCTCGCGGCCGTGTACGTGCCGTACAAGCAGCGCACGTTCTACCGCTGGTTCGAGATCAACCGCAGCTTCAAGCGCACCGTCCGCCAGGGCACCGTCTACCGCTCCGTCGCCATGGAGGCGGGCACCCGCGTCGACGGGCGCGAGGTCGAGGTCGGGCCGCCGCCCGGCATCGGGCGGATCAGCTGGCTCGCCGCGCCCTTCGGGCCGGACGAGATCGCCGTCCTGCTGCACGCCGACCGCCGCACCGTCACCGCCGCGATCGAGATCGAGGGCCCGGGCGTCGGACTGCGCGACAGCGAGGACCAGGAAGCCCTGGTGGACCGTTTCGGCACCCTCCTCAAGCATGTCGCCAACGGCGACGGCTTTGTGACGCGCCTTCAGATGCTGGCCCGCACCCTGCCCGCCGACCCCGACGCGCACGCCAAGGACGTCGCCCAGCGCGGCGACCACAACGCCCCCGGCTGGCTCCAGCAGTCGTACGACCAGCTCCAGTCGATGGTGTCCACATCGAGCGAGCAGCACCGCGCCTATCTCGTCGCGTGCATGCACTTCAACCGCGAACTGGCCGCCGAGGCCGAGACCATGGCCCGCGCCGCCCGCCAGGCGAGCGGCGCGAAGAAGCTCGACAAGGACGCCGGCCTCGCCGTCGTCATGGCCCGCGAGCTCACCGACATCTGCGCCCGCCTCGCCGAGGCCGACATCCGCGTACGCCAGCCCCTGGGCCAGGCCAGGCTCGCCTCGCTCGTGCACTCCATGTACGACCCGGACCACCCCATCGACCACATCCAGGCCATGACGAAGCGCAACGCCTGGCCCGCCGAACTCGACGCGCTGGAGCCGACGTATCTCCAGGCCAAGACCCGCGAGTCGGCGACGCGCGCCCCCTGGTGCCACGCCACCGCCTGGGTGAAGGAGTGGCCGATGACCCCCGTCGGCGTCAACTTCCTCGCCCCGCTGCTCGTCCACACCCCGGACGTGATCCGTACGGTCGCGGTCTGCATGGACCTCGAACCCACCGAGGTCGCCATCGAGCGCATGCTGACCGAGAAGACCAACGACGAGGCGGAGGCGAGCCGCGCCGCCAAGATGAACCGGACCGTCGACCCACGCGACATCGCCGCCCACGGCCGGCTCGACCAGCGGGGTGAAGATCTCGCCAGTGGCGCGGCAGGCGTCAATCTTGTCGGGTACATCACTGTGTCGTCGCGTACGCCCGAGGCCCTGGCCAGGGACAAGCGCACGATCAGGGCCTCGGCGGGCAAGTCGTATCTGAAGCTGGAGTGGTGCGACCGCGAGCACCACCGGGCCTTTGTGAACACGCTGCCGTTCGCGACCGGCATCCGCCGATAGCGCGCCGAGACGCCGCCGATACGTGCCGTTAGGGGCCCTGATTCGATGCGAGATCCGCTCTCCGTCCTCACCGAATCCTTCACCTCCTTCCTCTTCGGGAAGGTCGAGACGACCCGGCTGCCCGTGCGCACGTCGACGGGCCAGGCGCAGGCCGTCTATCTGCCGACCGCCGCGCCGGGCCTCGGCGACTCCGGCGTGATCATCGGCCGCGAGGTCTACAGCGGAAAGGGCTACATCTACGACCCCTTCCAGCTGTACGGGCAGCAGCTCCCCGCCCCCCACTGGCTGGTGCTCGGCGAGTCCGGCAACGGCAAGTCGGCGCTGGAGAAGACCTACGTCCTGCGCCAGCTCCGCTTCCGCGACCGGCAGGTCGTGGTCCTGGACGCCCAGGGCGAGGACGGCGTCGGCGAATGGAACCTCATCGCGCAGGAGCTGGGAATAACGCCCATCCGCCTCGACCCCATGGCCGCGCTGGACAGCGGAATCCGCCTCAACCCCCTCGACCCGGCGATCACCACGACGGGCCAGCTGGCCCTGCTGCGTACGATCATCGAGGTCGCGATGGGGCACGGGCTGGACGAGCGTTCCGGCTTCGCGCTCAAGGTCGCGCACGCGTACGTCCACGAAACCATCACCGACCGGCAGCCCGTCCTCACCGACATCGTCGAACAACTGCGCCACCCGGAGCCCGAGTCGGCGGAGGCGATGAACGTCGACATAGACGACGTACGCGCCTGGGGCCTGGACGTCGCCCTGGTCCTCGACCGGCTCGTCGACGGCGATCTGCGGGGCATGTTCGACGGGCCGACGACGGTCGGCATCGACCTCGACGCGCCGCTCATCGTCTTCGACCTGTCGCACATCGACCGCAACAGCATCGCCATGCCGATCCTGATGGCGATCGTGGGCGTGTGGCTGGAGCACACCTGGATCCGCCCCGACCGGAAGAAGCGGATCTTCCTGGTCGAGGAGGCCTGGCACATCATCAACAGCCCCTTCGTGGCGCAGCTCTTCCAACGGCTGCTCAAGTTCGGGCGCCGGCTCGGTCTGTCGTTCGTGGCGGTCGTCCACCACCTGAGCGACGTGGTCGACGGAGCGGCGGCACGGGAAGCCGCCGCGATCCTCAAGATGGCGTCGACGAGGACGATCTACGCCCAGAAGGCGGATGAGGCACGGGCGACGGGCCGGGTGCTGGGGCTGCCCCGCTGGGCGGTCGAGATCATCCCCACGCTCACTCCCGGCATCGCCGTGTGGGACGTCAACGGCAACGTCCAGGTCGTGAAGCACCTGGTCACGGAGGCGGAACGCCCGCTGGTCTACACGGACCGCGCCATGACGGAATCGTCCGTACGGGACGACCGGCCCGAGGACGTACGGGCGGCGGACTGGGAATCGGAGCAGCGCGCCGCCCTCATCGAGCAGCAGATGGGCGAGTCCTCCCAGTCGACGGTGGCGTGACATGGCGCCCCGCGCACGAACGGAGGAACGTACAGGGGAACGGGGCATCCCGGACGGCCTGTTGGTGGGCATCCTGGGCTTCCTCCTCGGCCTGACCCTACTGGTGTGGACGGCGACGGGTCTGGCGGGTCTCTTCGCGCACGGGTCGTGGCCGGACGGGGTCGCCTTCACGAGCACTCCGCTCGCGATGCGCAGCCTCGCCTCGGACCCGCACGACCTGCCGGCCGCCTGGCCGTCCACCCCGCCCGGGCAGCTCTCCGGCTACGGCCTGTTCTGGGGCCTGCTGATCGGCGAGCTGATGGTCCTGGTGGTCCTCGCGATCTTCGTCCTGGGCACGCTGGCCCGCTGGCGCACGGTCAGGGCGCGGCAACGCGACGGCGGCGCAGGGACGAACACGAGCGCGGGCACGGCCACGGGTGTGGGTGTGGGTGCCGGGGCGGGTGTGCCTGCCGCCGCGCAGGCCCTACGGCAGAGCACGGAGCAGGACACGAGCGCGACCTCGGACGCGACCTCGGACGCGGCGGTGCCCGCCGCGGCAGGCGCGGTGCAGAGCACCGGCACGAGCCTCGGTCCCTCGCCCGCCGTCCCGTCGAGCCCTGTCCCGTCGAGCTCTGTTCCCCCGAGCGCCATTCCGCCGAGCGCCATTCCGCCGACCGTCGAACTCCCCACCGCGGAGCGGGACCGCACCGTCCCCGCCCCACGCACCCCCAGCGGCCCCACCATCGTCTACGGCGACCCGCCCGCCCGCCGGCCCTCCGCCGTCCAGGCCATCCGGGACGCCGACGGCCCGGCGCTCGTCGTCACCTCCGACCCCACCGTCTGGGCCGAGACCAAGGACGCCCGCGCCAAGCTCGGCCCCGTCCTCGTCTACGACCCCGGCCACCTCTGCGACACCCCCGCCCGCCTGCACTGGTCACCCACGGCCGGCTGCGGGTCCGCCGACACCGCCGCTGCCCGTGCGGCCGCGCTGCTCGCCCCCGTACGCCCCCACTCGCGCCTCGACGCCGCGATCGCCGACACCGCCGAAACACTCCTGCGCTGCTGGCTGCACGCCGCAGCGGTGGACGGCCGTCCGTTCAAGCAGCTGCACCGCTGGGCCCAGGGCACCGGCGCCCATGACCCCGTACGCATCCTCCGTACCCACCCCAAGGCCGCCTCCGGACTCGCCGGCCTCCTCGAATCCGCCCTCACCGCCCACCCCGAACGCCGGGAAGTCGCCCAGGAACTGACGGCACGTACGCTCAGCGCACTCTCCTCGGTCCACATCCGCGACGCCTGCACACCCAACCGAACAGATTCGCTTGCCCTGGAATCATTTGCGGACGAGGGGGGCACGCTTTATGTGGTGGGTGAACCCATCGAGGATCCCCGCACCCACCCCGGGGCAATGCCTCTGCTGACCGCCGTCGCCTCAAGCGTGGTCGAGCACGGCCGCCGCATGGCCGCACGGTCATCTGCCGGCCGGCTCGACCCACCACTCAGCCTGGTGCTCGACGACGTCGCGGCCGTCGCGCCGATCCCTCTGCTTCCCGAACTGCTGGCCACCGGCGCGGACCAGGGCCTGCCGACCCTGGTCCTGCTCCGCTCGCAGGAACAGGCCCGCGCCCGCTGGGACGTCCCCCTCACCCGGTAGCGACCGCAGCGCCCCCATCAGGCCCGGCGGCGCAAGATCCGACATCTCCTCACCATCGCGCCGTACAACCCTTGTCCCGCACAAGCGGTCAAACAGGGCGCCAGGAAGGAACGGGCCCTTTCCGGCCAACCCCCCGCACCCGCCCGGCCGTCCTTGACTCAAGGAGCCGCTCGTGCGCAAGTACCGTACGGCCGCCGTCGCCGCGGCCTCATTCCTTCTGATGGCGGGGGCGGGCATCGCCGCCCCCGCCGCCTATGCCGGTGTCCCCGGCGGCACCCACGCAAGCGACCGCAACAGCGATTTCAACGGCGACGGCTACGAGGACGTGCTCATCGGCGCGCCGGGCGGAACCGTCGGCGGAAGGAAGGGCGCGGGGTACGTGACCGTGCAGTACGGCGCGTCGACGGGCATCGGCACCCGACGGGCCGCCGTCATCACCCAGTCCACCACCGGGGTGCCGGGCTCCCCCGAGGCGGCCGACGGCTTCGGCAGGGCCGTGGCCACCGGCGACCTCGACGCGGACGGCTACGACGACGCGATCGTGGGCATTCCCGGCGAGGACATCGGCACGGTCGCGGACGCGGGAGGCATCACCGTCCTGTGGGGGTCGTCACGGGGGCTGTCCGGCGCGAACAGCGACTGGCTGGAGACCGCGGTGCCCACGGCCGGCGAGAGGTTCGGCAGCGCCCTCGCCGCCGCCCGCTTCAGCCCCGACACCCCGGGCGACCAGCTCGCCGTGCTCAAGCGCGACGCCCTGGAGCAGTACGCGTACGAGACCGTGCCGCAGCCTCAGGCGCAAGGGCAGGAGCAGGAGCGCGCCCCGCTGACACGCACGGCGCGCAACCGCCTCGCCGCCGGCGCGGAGGGCCGCGAGATCCTGCCCAAGTCCCTCACCACCGGCGACTACGACGACAACGGCCTCGCCGACCTGGTCGTCTCCGGGGTCAGCGTGGGCGAGGAACCGGGACACGGCTGGTCCGTCTTCCTCTCCGGACAGGTCCAGGGCCTGGTGTACGAGCGCGATCTGCGCGGCGGCCCGGTCGCGGCATCCGGGGACATCAACGACGACGGCTACGACGATCTCGTCACCGGCGAGCCGCACAGCCCCAACGACGGCGGCGACTGGATGACCGGCGGCCAGGTCGGGGTCTACTACGGCAGCCCGGACGGCCCGCTCGGCACCGAGGGCGCGGGCAGCCCGCCGCAGTGGTGGACCCAGGGTTCGCCCGGAGTGCCCGGGACCGTCGAGCGCGGTGACGGATGGGGCACCGACCTCTCCGTCGCGGACACCGACGGCGACGGATACGCGGACGTGGCGATCGGCGCGGCCGGCGAGGACATCGGCACCGTCGCCGACGCGGGGGCGGTGTGGATCCTGCGCGGCTCGGCAGGCGGACTGACCGCCACCGGCGCCAGGTCCTGGGACCAGAACTCGGCCCATGTGCCGGGCACGGCGGAGAAGGGCGACCGCTGGGGCGGCCAGGTCAGGCTGACCGACCCGAACAGGGACGGCCGCCACGGCCTGCTGGCCGCCGCACCCGGCGAGAACACGAGCGACGGCGTCGTGTGGGTGCTCTCGGCCGGCTCGGGCGGTGTCACGGCCTCCGGCTCATGGACGTACGGCGCCGGTTCGCTCGGCGCACCGTCGGTGGACGCGACCTACGGCGCCGCCATCGACGAGTAGCGGCAGGGGTTGCGGCTGGAATTGCGGCTGGAGTTGCGGCAGGTGGTCAGTCGGTGAACGGCGAGCGGGGGCGCCGGAGTTCCAGCTCCAGCTCCCGCAGGTCCGGATCCCCCGGAACGGGGGTCGTCACCCCGCTGGGAACGAACCCGATCCTCCGGTAGAAGCCCTGGGCCCGCGGGTTGTGCTCGTGCACGTACAGCCGGACGCGCTCGATCCGTGGCTCGGCCAGCTCCCAGGACCAGTCGATCGCGGCGCGGAAGAGGGCGTCGGAGAGCCCTCTGCCGCGCGCCTCCGGCCGTACGAACACCCCCACCAGATGCGTCTGGTCGAGCGTCGCCGCGACACCGAACCGCGGCTCGTCCTCCGGCCGCTCGACGAGCACGGTCACCGTGCCTTCCCACCGCCCGTCGGGCGCCTCGGCGATGAACTGCCTGACGACCACCCCGGCCGCGGCATCCCTCGTCCGCTCCCGCCAGAAGTCCGGCGTGCGAGCGATCCCCCGCTCGTAGGTCTCCAGGAAGGCGACGGGCGCGGCAGGATCCTGGAGGGCGGCGAGCCGGAGCTCCCGCGCCTTCTCCCATTCGTCGGCGCGTACGGGCCGTATCAGGTGTTCCATGCGCCAAGCCTGGCCCCAGCGTGCGGCCTCGGCAACGCGTTTTCCGGCTGAACGCAGAAAAGCCCCGGACCGTGACGGTCCAGGGCTTTCCTGAATGATTGTTCGGCGGCGTCCTACTCTCCCACAGGGTCCCCCCTGCAGTACCATCGGCGCTGAAAGGCTTAGCTTCCGGGTTCGAAATGTAACCGGGCGTTTCCCTAACGCTATGACCACCGAAACACTATGAAGATATCGAACTACCAGCCAGCAAAAGGCGAGTTCGTTACTTCAGAACTAACACAGTGGACGCGAGCAACTGAGGACAAGCCCTCGGCCTATTAGTACCGGTCAACTCCACCAGTTACCTGGCTTCCATATCCGGCCTATCAACCCAGTCGTCTACTGGGAGCCTTACCCTCTCTAGGAGGTGGGAGTCCTCATCTCGAAGCAGGCTTCCCGCTTAGATGCTTTCAGCGGTTATCCCTCCCGAACGTAGCCAACCAGCCATGCCCTTGGCAGAACAACTGGCACACCAGAGGTTCGTCCGTCCCGGTCCTCTCGTACTAGGGACAGCCCTTCTCAAGACTCCTACGCGCACAGCGGATAGGGACCGAACTGTCTCACGACGTTCTAAACCCAGCTCGCGTACCGCTTTAATGGGCGAACAGCCCAACCCTTGGGACCGACTCCAGCCCCAGGATGCGACGAGCCGACATCGAGGTGCCAAACCATCCCGTCGATATGGACTCTTGGGGAAGATCAGCCTGTTATCCCCGGGGTACCTTTTATCCGTTGAGCGACGGCGCTTCCACAAGCCACCGCCGGATCACTAGTCCCGACTTTCGTCCCTGCTCGACCCGTCGGTCTCACAGTCAAGCTCCCTTGTGCACTTACACTCAACACCTGATTGCCAACCAGGCTGAGGGAACCTTTGGGCGCCTCCGTTACTCTTTAGGAGGCAACCGCCCCAGTTAAACTACCCATCAGACACTGTCCCTGATCCGGATCACGGACCCAGGTTAGACATCCAGCACGACCAGAGTGGTATTTCAACGACGACTCCACAACCACTGGCGTGGCCGCTTCACAGTCTCCCACCTATCCTACACAAGCCGAACCGAACACCAATATCAAACTGTAGTAAAGGTCCCGGGGTCTTTCCGTCCTGCTGCGCGAAACGAGCATCTTTACTCGTAGTGCAATTTCACCGGGCCTATGGTTGAGACAGTCGAGAAGTCGTTACGCCATTCGTGCAGGTCGGAACTTACCCGACAAGGAATTTCGCTACCTTAGGATGGTTATAGTTACCACCGCCGTTTACTGGCGCTTAAGTTCTCAGCTTCGCCTGGACGAATCCAAGCTAACCGGTCCCCTTAACGTTCCAGCACCGGGCAGGCGTCAGTCCGTATACATCGCCTTACGGCTTCGCACGGACCTGTGTTTTTAGTAAACAGTCGCTTCTCGCTGGTCTCTGCGGCCACCCCCAGCTCAGGAAGTAAATTCCCTCACCAGACGTGGCCCCCCTTCTCCCGAAGTTACGGGGGCATTTTGCCGAGTTCCTTAACCATAGTTCACCCGAACGCCTCGGTATTCTCTACCTGACCACCTGAGTCGGTTTAGGGTACGGGCCGCCATGAAACTCGCTAGAGGCTTTTCTCGACAGCATAGGATCATCCACTTCACCACAATCGGCTCGGCATCAGGTCTCAGCCTCAATGTGTGACGGATTTACCTACCACACGGCCTACACCCTTACCCCGGGACAACCACCGCCCGGGCTGGACTACCTTCCTGCGTCACCCCATCACTTACCTACTACCACCTTGGACCGGCGGCTCCACCACTCCGAGATTGTCCGAAGACGCACCCGACGGCTTCACGGCCTTAGCATTAATGGGCTCGATATTGGGCGTTTCAAAGCGGGTACCGGAATATCAACCGGTTGTCCATCGACTACGCCTGTCGGCCTCGC